>CAHJXE010000093.1 GCA_903644085.1 Hyphomicrobiales bacterium | reverse complement strand
CCTCCGACGCCCGCCGCGACCGGCAGCGCGGGGGCGGAAACGTCGAGCGCTGCTTCGGAGCCGGGCCGGGCCGTCACCTCGTCGAGATGGCGGCGCAGCCTCGCCACCGTGTCGCGAAGGTCGTCGAGGTCGCGGTGGTGGGCGTAGCCGTAGATCTGGCCGACCGCCCTCTGGGCCGCATCGAGTTCCGCTCTCGCGGCCGCGAGCCTGTCGCGGGAGCGGCGGAACGCGTCCGAGCGCTCCGACTCGGCGAAGACAGGGTCGGCATGCCTGGACCAGAGGGCCGTCACGGCCTCAGGCGATTGCGGGGTGGCGTCCTGTCCGGCCACCGCGTGGAGGGCCCGCGCGAAGGCACCGGCCGCCTGCATCCAGGCCTCGACCATGACCACGTCGTGTTCAAGGCGGCGGCGCTGCACCAGCGTCGCGGCCTCGGCGAGCGATGTCGTGGCGGACGGATCACCCAGGCCGGGCTCGCGTCCTGATGCCTGCATGAACCAGGCGGCCAAATCGAGCAGGCGGCCGAGTGTCGCCGCGAGCGCGGGGTCGCCCGATCCGGAGAGGTTGGCCGCAGCCGCGCGCGAGACGTCGAGGGCCGTCTCCCAAGATCGCGCAAAGGCACGTCGCGCCGCCTCGTAGCCCTCGTCCGGTGCAGCCCGCTCGGGCGCCACGCTCGGCATCCACCCGGCCAGCTCCTGGACGAGGCTGCGCTGCGCGTCGAGGAGCGCGTCGCCGGACCGGCCCCAGAGGGAGGCGAGATGTTCGGCCGTGTCGAACGGGCTCATCGGGCTCATGACGCGATGCTATCCCATCCTTCGGGGCCGACGCGAGCGGGAAGGGTCGCTCGGCCGGTCTCGAGGTTGACCCCGCAGGGCGCTTCACCCAAGAGGCGCGTCCGAGAGGCACGTCCACGAGGCGCGCCGACCGACAAGCCGCCGTCATGCCCGCCGGGCAAATCGCGCCGACCAGAACCTGGAGCCCGTCATGACCACTTGGCCCGTCCACGGGCGCATCGCCGGCCCGATCGTGATGATCGGCTTCGGGTCGATCGGGCGCGGCACGCTGCCGCTGATCGAGCGCCATCTCGAGTTCGACCGCGACCGCCTCGTGGTGATCGACCCGGTCGACACCGACCGGGCTCTCCTCGACGAGCGGGGCATCCGCTTCGTCCAGGACTCCGTGACGCGCGAGAACTACCGCGACCTCCTGGCTCCGATGCTCACGGCTGGAGGAGGCCAGGGTTTCTGTGTGAACCTCTCCGTGGACACGTCGTCCGTCGACATCATGGAGTTCTGCCGCGAACTCGGCGCGCTCTACATCGACACCGTCAACGAGCCCTGGAAAGGCTTCTACTTCGACGCGAGCAAGGGCCCTGAGGCGCGCTCGAACTACGCGCTACGTGAGACCACGCTGGCGGCGCGACTTCGCAACCCGGGCGGCCCGACGGCGGTCTCGTGCTGCGGGGCCAATCCCGGCATGGTGTCGTGGCTCGTGAAGCAGGCGCTGGTCGACGTCGCGGGCGCGCTCGGGATCGAGCACGCGGAGCCCGCCTCGCGCGAGGAGTGGGCGGCGCTGATGAGCCGCGTCGGCGTGCAGGGCATCCATATCGCGGAGCGCGACACGCAACGCGCCAAGACCCCGAAGCCGCGCGGCGTCTTCGTCAACACCTGGTCGGTCGAGGGCTTCGTGTCCGAAGGGCTCCAACCGGCGGAGCTCGGCTGGGGCACGTTCGAGCCGTGGATGCCGCAGAACGCGCGCACCCACGCGGCGGGTTGCGGGGCGGCGATCTACCTGCTGCAAGCGGGCGCCAACACCCGCGTGCGCTCCTGGACCCCGACCGCGCGCGCACAATACGGCTTCCTGGTCACGCACAACGAGTCGATCTCGATCGCGGATTACTTCACGGTGCGCGACGCGTCGGGACGCGCGACCTACCGGCCGACCTGCCACTACGCCTACCACCCCTGCGACGACGCCGTGCTCTCGCTGCACGAGATGTTCGGCCAGGCGGGCGCCATGCAACCGAGCTGGCACATCCTCGACGAGGACGAGATCGTGGACGGCGTCGACGAGCTCGGCGTGCTGCTCTACGGGCACGGCCGAAACGCCTACTGGTACGGCTCGCAGCTCTCGGTGGAGGAGACGCGCAGGATCGCGCCCTACCAGAACGCGACCGGCCTCCAGGTCACCTCCGCGGTGCTCGCCGGCATGGTCTGGGCGCTGGAGAACCCTGAAGCCGGGATCGTCGAGGCGGACGAGATGGATTACCGCCGCTGCCTCGAGATCCAGCGGCCCTATCTCGGGCCGGTGGTCGGCGAATATACCGACTGGACGCCGCTCGCCGGCCGGCCCGGGTTGTTCCCTGAGGACATCGACGCCGAGGTGCCGTGGGCGTTCCGGAATACGCTGGTGAGGTGAGATGGGGCCGGCTTGTCGATGGCTTGCCTGCCGACGCGGAAGGCCTGAAGCTACAGCGCGCGTAGTCGACTGACCCGGCTCCATGGCGTATTTCGCGATCCGGCAGCACGCCTTCGGCTGACCCGAGCGACAGGTTCAGACCGTCCCGCCTGCCGCGAGACCGAGATCGTTCGCGTAGTCCGAACGAAAACACTCGGACAATCCGTTATCCCGCTGAACGTGGGCTCGCTACGTTGTGCCGAGTGGAGAGGCATATGGCTCAGCACGCGATAGCGACCGGTCAGGCAAACTCGGAGGGCAAAGGCGGGGACGGGTTCCCGAGACGCTCGGGGCGAGTGTTGGCGTCCGTCCTGCCCGGGATCGGCTTGTGCGTCCTCGTGACGATCGCGGCGATCGCGGTCGAGCGCATCGAGGAGCACCTGGTCGGCCGCGCCTGGCTCGAAGCGCTGGTCCTGGCGATCCTGATCGGGACGGTCGTGCGCACGGCCTGGACGCCGCGTGCCCGCTGGCGCGCCGGCATCACGTTCTCGGCCAAGACGCTGCTCGAGATCGCGGTCGTGCTCCTCGGTGCATCCCTCAGCATCGCGACCATCGTGGCGGCCGGCCCGGCACTCCTCGTCGGCATCGCGGCCGTGGTCGTCTTGGCGATCGGCCTCAGCTACGGGATCGGCCGGGCGCTGAAGCTGCCGCGCCGGATGGCGATCCTGATCGCCTGCGGCAACGCGATCTGCGGCAACTCCGCCATCGCGGCGGTCGCGCCCGTGATCGGCGCGGACGGCGAGGACGTCGCGGCCTCGATCGCCTTCACGGCCGTGCTCGGCGTCCTGGTCGTGCTCGGCCTGCCTCTCCTCATTCCGGCGCTCCACCTCAGCGTCACGCAGTTCGGCATCCTGTCCGGCCTCACGGTCTACGCCGTGCCGCAGGTCCTCGCCGCGACGGCGCCCGCCGGCGTGCTGGCGGTCCAGGTCGGCACGCTCGTCAAGCTCGTGCGCGTGCTGATGCTCGGTCCCGTCGTGCTCATCCTGTCGATGCTGTCGGGCCGGCTGCGCGAGGAGACCGACGAGCCAGCTCCTCACGTGACGGCGGGTGACCGCCCGGCGCCGCGCCGCCTCGCGATACACCGCCTCGTGCCCTGGTTCATCCTCGCGTTCCTCGGGATGGCGGGCCTCCGGTCGGCCGGCCTGATCCCTGCGCCCGCCCTCGCGCCGATCTCGGTCGTGGCGAACCTCCTGACCGTCGTGTCGATGGCGGCACTCGGCCTCGGGGTCGATGTCCGCACCGTCGCCAAGGCCGGCCCGCGTGTCACCGCCACCGTGACCCTGTCGCTGATCGCGCTCGGCGCCATCGGCTACGGCCTCATCCACCTGATCGGGGCCGCCTGATCTCTCCCTCCAACACGCAAGGACCCAGACCATGACCAAGCACGCACTCCGCACGACCGTCGCGCTTCTCGCCCTGACGGCCGGCATCTCCGCCCAGGCAGCGGGCTTCGACGGCGCCATCAAGAACAACTCGCTCGCGCTGAGCCCCGACGGCCGCACCGCCGTCGTGTCGAACAGCGACGAGACGCGGGTCGTCGTCTACGATGTCGCGGGCGGCAAGGTGGCGCGGACGCTCGACGGCTTCACGACGCCCCGCAACATCGTCTTCGCGCCCGACGGATCGCGCTTCTACGTGTCGGATAGCGGCACCGGCCGGATCACCGTCTACGAGACCGGCACCGGCCGGGAGGCCGGCACGATCTCATCCGGGCCAGGGTCGTTCGGCACCGTCCTGTCCGGCGACGGCGCGAAGCTCTACGTCAACAACGAGGCCTCCAGCACCGTCGCGGTCTTCGACACGAAGACCATGCTGCCCGAGGCCGTGATCCCGGGCTTCAGCCAGCCCCGCCAGGGCGTGCGCCTCTCGCCCGACGGCAAGACGCTCTTCGTCACGAACTTCCTCGGCGACAAGATCACGCTCGTCGACGCCACGACGAACAAGATCGAGGGCGAGATCGCGGGCTTCGACAAGCTGCGCGCCATCTCGATCACGAAGGACGGCAAGACGCTCTTCGCGGCGAATAGCGGCCGCAACACCGTCAGCGCGGTCGATCTCGCGACACGCACGATCACCCGGGAGGTGCCCGTCGGACAGGATCCCTACGGGGCGGCGCTGACGCCCGACGGCCGCTTCGTCTACTCGGGCAACCTCAAGGACAACTCGCTATCCGTGATCGACACCGCGACCTTGAAGGTCACCGTGACCGTGACGGGGCTGAACGAGCCCCGGCAGGCGATCGTGTTCTCGTCCGACAACGCGAAAGCCTACGTGCTCAACCGCGACCTCAGCGTCGCGGTCGTGGACCGCGCCTCGAACGCCATCGTCTCGACGATGAAGCCCTGAGCGGCGGCCAGCCGACCCGGCATCACCGATCGAGGAAGACGACCGTGAACGAGCCGGATCCACGACGGGTTCGAAGACGCGCGCCAGGGCGAGACCAGCGGCCACAGGCGCTGGGTGCTTCTCGTCACGATCGTCGGGACGATCGTGGCGGTCGGCTCGGTGTTCCTCCGGATGGGGTCGTGAGAGGCGCGGGCGTGCCGTCCGGCGCCTGTGCGATCAGCTCGAGGAGCGCGCTCGCGGCGCGGCTGCGGTAGCGCTCCTTGCTGCGCAGGACGCGGTACTGGCGGGCCGGCACACGGAACGGGATGCGGACGAGGCGACCGGCCTGGATCTCGGGCGACACGACGGCCATCGACATGACGGTCGCGCCCGCCCCGGCCTCCACGGCAGATCGCACGGCCTCGTTGGACGGCAGTGTGAGCAGGACATCCAGATCGGAGAGGGCGAGGCCGCGCTCGGCGAGTTCGTGTTCGAGCGCGGAGCGCGTTCCCGACCCGGGTTCGCGCAACACCCATCGCGTCGCCCGCGGGTCGACGGGGTCCGGCGGAGCGCCCGCTGCCCATGGATGCGATGCTCCCACCACGAGCGCGAGTTCGTCGTGCGCGATCGGCTCGTTCGCGAGCGCCGACTCATCGATGTCCCCTTCCACGAAGCCGAGCTCGGCTGAGCCCGCGATCACGGCGGCGGCCGCCTGCGCTGTGTTGCCGATCGTGAGCGCGATCTCGATGTCGGGATAAGCCGACCTGTAGCGCACGAGGTGGCGCGGCAGCCAATAGCTCGCGATCGTCTGGCTGGCCTGGACCGAGAGCGTTCCGCGCCGCAGGCCGCTGAGTTCGGCCAGCGCCAGCTCGGCCGAGGCCGCGCGCTGGAGGACGCCCCGCGCTTCGTTCAGGAACAGCAGGCCCGCCTCGGACAGCTCGATCCGCCGCCCGACCCTGTGGAACAGTTTCGTCGCGTGCCGGTGCTCCAGGGCGCTCACGGCCGCGCTCACGGCCGATTGCGTCAGGTTGAGCGCCTCCGCGGCCCGCGTCACGTGCTGCCTCTCGGCGACGGCGATGAAGATACGGAGCTGTTCCAGTGTCATGGGAGCTCACATAACGCCGATCGAACGCAGACGTGCAGCCCAGATCAGAGCTGTCGAGAACATGGTCGGGCCTCTCGCGGCGACCCCGACCCTGGTCGATCCAGAAATTTTTTACTATGCGCTCGTAGCAAACGTCCGCTGAAACGAGGGGACGTCAGCCCAATAGTTTATTCCTGATTTTACGACCGAGAAAATTGAGTGATACCCGAGCCAATCCAAGCGCCTAACGAACATTCGACGGCTCGGGCGGACGATTATACAACTCGGGATGGACTATGTCGTATGATCTCGTAGACCTCATTTCCAGATTAAGACCTGCTACTCTATCTTTCCTACAAAAAACGATCGTATTCTGCTGGTACCACCACTCGACGTCATCTCTGCCAAGCACCGCTGGGCGCACCAGATCAAACGGCACGTAGTCATGAGCACCGAATTTCTCGACCCAATAAGATTGCCACTGCTCATTCACATGGCTGGTCCCTCCCTGATTTGGGATCGCCGCCGAGAAAAGCACGACCGGGGCAGCTCTGGTCAGACTTGCCACGAAGTCGTCTGCCGCCGACGCTGGAAGGTGCTCGGCGACCTCTAACGAGCATGCGAGATCGTATGTCTGATTTAAGTCCACTCGCTGACGCAGGTCCGTGGGCAGAAACATCGATCGCGGAATGAGCAAAGCTTCTAGATCGACATAGTCCCCGTCGAGCCCGAGACAATCGCTGACGCCACACTCACAGAAGACTTTGAGCCAAGTTCCTACTCCACAGCCGAAATCGACGACCGACCTGACCTCGAAGGTTTCAAGTATTAGTGGAATGATCTGGCGCGCAGACTGGATAGACCCACCAGCTTGATCATTGAAAAATGCGCTACCATAACTCTCGGCCATCTTGCCTGCCCGTTTTCCGGGATAGAGTGTTGGCCGTTGAACTTGGCCCTGTCAATTGGACAGCGCTAGGTGACGAGATCCACCAGATTCCAGCTATTCCGGCGCCGGACCCCGTCCAACTCGTCCGGATCGACGAAGAGCCGCCCCTCGCTCATCGGTTTCGCCGCGTCGTGAGCGAGTTGGGACGACAGCCATGCGTCAGTCGCAGTGCCGGCCTTGTTGACGTCCGTCATCCGGCCCAGCACTCCGGACTGGCGCTCAGCGTCCGCCCGCATGCAGCGCGCTCGCGAGACCGCGACCGATCTCGGGATCGAACCCAACCTAACTCTCAATTCGCGTCGGGACGAGAGGGACGCGAGCCTCGCGAGCAGCCTAACCCGAAATCGCCGGCCGTCCCCGTCAAGCCCGTGGACACTAACTCATTGAACTTGTGGGAGAAACGGTACGGAGTGGCTGGGGGACGAGGATTCGAACCTCGACTAGAGGAGTCAGAGTCCACTGTTCTACCGTTAAACTATCCCCCAACATAACCCATTGCGAGTACTGCGTTTTCGCAATCAATTCGCACGGTTCCGGAACGCTATAAGCTAGCCATCCACCGGCCCCGAAATAGGACGCTTTTCGTTCTCGGTCAACGTCTCGCTGGAGCCGCCTTGAAGGTGCATCGCTGGTGAGCTGAGCCCCTGTGCCATCGCGTACGGAGCATTCCAAGCCGTACAGCTCACGCCGAGTTCCAGCGATCAAAGCTGCGTCGCTCAGAGCCCGAGCCTGTCGTTTGTCACGGTGTGCACGATGAGGCCGGGATGCTCGTCGACCCAGCCAGGTGCCTGAGGCGAAGCCACAGCGGGTGCGCATGGTTTGAGCCTATCTCGACTTCGTCGTGCCGAGGACGCCTGACGCAACAGGTCGAGCGCGGATCTGGACGTCGAGCGACACTCCGTCCGCGATGGCGGGTTCCCCTCGCGGCGATTCTCTTCTACCAAAGCATGAGGTCCGAGGCGACGCGTCGCGTGAGCGGCGCGCGATCCTGACGACCGCGTCCCCGACACGATCGCGTCCCGAATCCGCCGGCCTTGGGAATTGGCCGCCGACACGGAGCTGCCCGATGACCGTCCTGCCGAACTCGCTTCACGCGCGCGACATCGCGTACCATTTCCACCCGGCCACCAACGCGCGCCGGCACGAGCGGATCGGCCCGCTCGTCATCGATCGCGGCTCCGGGATCTACGTCTACGACGACCAGGGACGCGAATATATCGAGGGGATGGCGGGTCTCTGGAGCGTCGGTGTCGGCTTCGGCGAACAGCGTCTCGTCGAGGCCGCGACCCGGCAGATGAGCAAGCTGCCCTATTATCACACCTTCTCGCACAAGTCGCACGAGCCCTCGATCATGCTGGCCGAGAAACTCGTCCGCATGACGCCGGACGGGCTCGACCATGTGGCCTTCACGAATTCCGGCTCCGAGGCGAACGACACCGTCATCAAGATGGTCTGGTACTACAACAACGCGCTCGACCGGCCGGAGAAGAAGAAGTTCATCGCCCGCCAGGGCGGCTATCACGGCATCACGCTCGCGGCCGCGAGCCTGACGGGCCTCCAGGTGAACCAGCGCGGTTTCGACCTGCCGCTCCCCTTCGTGCGCCATGTGACCTGCCCGCACCATTACCGCTACGGGCTGCCCGGCGAGAGCGAGGCGGCCTTCACCGACCGTCTCGCGGCCGAGCTGGAGGCACTGATCCGGGCCGAGGGCCCGGAGACGATCGCGGCCTTCATCGGCGAGCCGTTGATCGGCGCGGGCGGCGTCCTGGTGCCGCCGGAGGGCTACTGGGCGCGCGTGCAGGAGATCTGCCGGCGCCACGACATCCTGGTGGTGGCGGACGAGGTCATCAACGGATTCGGGCGGGTCGGCACCATGTTCGCCTGCGAGCATTTCGGCATCAAGCCGGACATGCTCGTCGTGTCGAAGCAGATCACCTCCTCCTACCAGCCGCTCGCCGCGGTGGTGTTCAGCGACGCGATCTACCAGGCGGTCGCCGACCAATCCGAGCGCTTCGGGACGTTCGGGCACGGCTACACGGCGAGCGGACACCCGGTCGCGACCGCGGTCGCGCTCGAGAACCTGGCGATCATCGAGGAGCGCGGTCTCGTGGAGAACGCGGCCGCGACGGGCGAGTACCTGATGCGGGCGCTGCGGCAGTTCAGCGACCACCCGCTCGTCGGCGAGGTACGCGGCGCGGGCCTCATCGCGGCGGTCGAGCTCGTGGCCGACAAGGCGACGGGCGCGACCTTCGATCCGCAGGGCAAGGTCGGGCTCTACCTCTTCGAGCGCGCGCAGGATTACGGCCTGATCCTGCGCAACGTGCGCGACTCGATCTGCTTCTGCCCGCCGATGATCATCACCGAAGAGCAGGTCGATGAACTCGTCGCTCGCTTCGCGCGGGCGCTCGAGGAGACGAGCGCCTGGCTCGCGGCCGGCATGCCGGACGTGTGACACGGTTCGGAGCGAACCGTCGCAGCTTCGACGATCCGATCGAGGTCAAGCGGATCGCGCGCATCCGAGGAGGTGACGTCGTGACGGATCCGACGATGGACCCGACCTGATCCAGCGGGTCAGGGGGCATCCGGACAGGACGCTTGCATCCTCGTCCGGTACCTCTGGCCGACTCCTCCCGGTCGGTCGGAGGTTCGCGTCCGATCGCAGGCCCATCACACGGCCGGCGCGAGTTCGTGGGCGAGGATGCGGCGCAGTTCCGGCACGCAGGAGCCGCAATTCGTGCCGGCCCGGAGCGCCGCCCCGATCGCCTCCGGCGAGGTCGCGCCGCCCGGCGCGATGGCGGCGCGGATCGCCGCGAGGCCGACCCCGAAACACGCGCAGACGAGCGGGCCGGACGAGGCGCCCCCGCCCTGCCCCGACAGCGCGAGCCGGCGGTCGAGTTCCTCGGCCGAGGGCGCCGCGAACAACGCTTTCACGGCCTCCCAGTGCGGGCGCGCCGCAGCCGGACCGACGAACAGCGCCCCCGTGAAGCGCTCGCCCGTGAAGGCCGCGCAGCGATAGACGTCGGCCGAGGCATCCGCGTAGTCCGCGAGATCAGCGCCCGCGAACAGGTCGGACGCCCAGCCGGCGACGTCGCGCGCCGAGGAGGTCGTGGCGAAGAGCGTTCCGACACCGCCATCGACCGCGACCCGCGCCCACCACGTCCCGGGCGGCAGGGTCACGGCCTCGCGCGACAGCACGAAGCCGCGCAACCGCGCCGGCTCGGGCGCGATCGCGGCCGGCGTCGCCTTGGAGTCGGGCTGTCCGGAGACAGGGTCCACGAAGCCGTGCACGAGCGGTCCGACGACGCCGTCCGACGAGGTCTCGCGCGTCCAGTGGATCGGCACGAAGACCGAGCCGGGGCGCTGCCCACCGCTCACCTGCACCTCGAACACGCCGCTGCCGGTCGCGCTCGACACGCGGGCGAGCGCGCCGTCCACGAGGGCGTAACGCGCCGCGTCCGACGGATGGACCTCGACATAGGGCACGGCGCGGTGTGATCCCAGGCGCGCGCTCTTTCCCGTGCGGGTCATGGTGTGCCAGTGGTCGCGCACGCGGCCGGTGTTCAGCCTCAGCGGATAAGCGTCCGACAGCGTTGCCGGCAGGACGGGCGCGGCCGGCGCCACGAAGCGCGCCCGGCCGCCCGGCGCGTGGTACACGCCGTCGCCGAACACCCGGGCGGTGCCGCCGAGCCCCGGCCGGACCGGCCACTGGACGGGCGGCATTGCGGCAT
>CAHJXE010000092.1 GCA_903644085.1 Hyphomicrobiales bacterium | reverse complement strand
GCGATCCGTTCGACCGGATGCTGCTGGCGCAATGCCAGGTCGAAGGTCTGCGCCTCGTGACTGTCGACCGGGCGCTCGTCGACCACCCGCTCGCGTGGCGCCCCGCCTAATCCAGCTCGACCACCAGCCCGTCTTTCAGCGTCAGCCGCCGGTCCATTCGGGCCGCTAGAT
Source organism: Hyphomicrobiales bacterium (assembly GCA_903644085.1). Classification (GTDB taxonomy): domain Bacteria; phylum Pseudomonadota; class Alphaproteobacteria; order Rhizobiales; family Beijerinckiaceae; genus Enterovirga. Next base: position 10,438 of record CAHJXE010000092.1, on the reverse strand, counting down.
CCATGTTGTGAGTCGCGACCAGCGCCGCGAGGCCGGAGGCGCGCACGAGGGAGATCAGCGTCGCGAAGACGTGGGACGCGGTCGCCGGGTCGAGGTTGCCGGTCGGCTCGTCCGCCAGAAGCAGGCGCGGCGCGTTGGCGACCGCGCGCGCGATCGCGACGCGCTGCTGCTCCCCGCCCGACAACTCGCCCGGCCGGTTGGACAGCCGCTCGCCGAGGCCGAGGAACGACAGGAGTTCGGCTGCCCGCCCACCCGCGTCCCGCTTGCCGAGCCCGCGGATCATCTGCGGCATCACCACGTTCTCGAGCGCCGAGAACTCGGGCAGCAGGTAGTGGAACTGGTAGACGAAGCCGATCTCCTCGCGTCGCATCCGGGTACGCTCGCCGTCCCCCATGCCCGACGTCGCGCGGCCGCCGACGAAGACCTCGCCGCCCTGTGCACGCTCCAGCAGGCCCGCGACGTGCAACAGCGTCGACTTGCCGACGCCCGAGGGCGCGACGAGTGCCGCCATCTCGCCTGGGTACAGCGTGAGTTCGGCGCCCCTCAGGATCTCGAGCGCGCCCGCGCCCTGCGCGTAGCGTCGCTCGACACCGGCAAGATGCAGCGCCGGGGTCGGCGCGGATGGATCCGCCATGTCAGCCGTAACGGAGCGCCTGCACGGGATCGAGCCGCGCGGCACGCCATGAGGGATAGAGCGTCGCGAGGAGCGACAGGGTCAGCGCCAGCGTCACGACGTTCGCGACCTCCTGCCCGTTCACCTCGGCCGGCAGGCGCGACAGGAAGTAGAGCTCGGCCGGAAACAGGTTCGTGTTCAGCAGCCGCGACAGGCCCTGCCGGATCGACTCGATGTTGAGCGACACGAGCAGGCCTAGCGCGAAACCCGCCAGCGTGCCGACGATGCCGATCGACGCGCCGGTCATCAGGAAGACGCGCATGATGGCGCCGCGCGTCGCGCCCATCGTGCGCAGGATCGCGATGTCGGACGACTTGTCCTTCACCAGCATGATCAGCCCGGAGATGATGTTCAGCGCGGCGACCAGCACGATCAAGGTTAGGATCAGGAACATGACGTTGCGCTCGACCTCCAGGGCCGAGAAGAAGGTGCGGTTGCGCTGGCGCCAGTCGGTCAGGAGCACCGGCCGCTCGGCCGCCATGTCGATCGCGGAGCGCGCTTCGTCGACGCGGTCGGCGTCGTCGAGAAATACCTCGATCACGGTGGCGTCGCCATCGCGGTTGAAGAAGCTCTGCGCTTCGGCGATCGGCATGTATACGAAGCTCGCGTCGAACTCGGACATGCCGATCTCGAAGACCGCCGCGACCGGGTAGGTCTTGATGCGCGGCGTCGTGCCGAACGGGGTCTGTGCGCCGCGCGGTGAGATCAGCGTGATCGAATCGCCCGCCTGGAGCGACAGGTTCTCCGCCAGCCGTCGTCCGATGGCGACGCCGCCGCCCGTCTCGAAGTTCTCCAGCGTGCCCTGCCGGACATTGTCCGCGATGGACGGGATGCGCCGGATGTCTTCGCCGCGCACGCCTCGTACGAGCACGCCACTTCCGGCATAGGGCGAGGACGAGAAGGCCTGTCCCTCCACCATCGGGATCGCGCGCTTGACGCCGTAGAGGTTCGAGAGCCGCTCCGAGACCTCCGCATAGTCGGTCAGCGGCTTGTCCATCGCGGCCACGAAGATGTGGCCGTTGATGCCCACGATCTTGTCGAGAAGGTCGCGGCGGAAGCCGTTCATCACGGAGAGCACGATGATGAGCACCGCGACGCCGAGCATGATGCCGAGGAAGGAGAACAGCGCGATGACGGAGACGAACCCTTCACGCCGCCGCGTCCGCAGATAGCGACCCGCGAGCATCCACTCGAACGGCGCGAAAGGCAGCCGGGCAAAGCGTCCGGCCTTCGGAGTCGCGGCGTCGCTCAAAGCGCGGACACCCGGCGGAGCGCCTCGTCCGGCGTGAGCGAGACCCGTTCGCCGGACGCGCGCCGCTTCAGCTCGACCTTGCCTTCGGCGAGACCCTTGGGGCCGACGATCACCTGCCAGGGCACACCGATCAGGTCGGCGGTCGCGAACTTCGCGCCCGCGCGCTCGTCGCGGTCGTCGTAGAGCGGATCCAGCCCCGCGCGCGCGCAGGCGCCGTAGAGATCCCGGCACGCGGCGTCCGTCCCGGCATCGCCGGATCGCAGGTTCAGGATCGCGACGTCGAAGGGGGCGACCGCGTCCGGCCACACGATGCCGGCCTCGTCGTGCGAGGCCTCGATGAGCGCGGCCACGAGCCGGCTCGGACCGATGCCGTAGGAGCCCATATGCACCTCGTGTTCATGGCCGTCCGGGCCCATGACGCGAGCCCCCATCGCGGCGGAGTATTTGGTGCCGAAGTAGAAGATGTGCCCGACCTCGATCCCACGCGCGGAGACCTGCTCGGCCTCGGGCAGGGCCGCGAAGGCCGCCGTGTCGTGCATCTCGGAGGTGGCGGCGTAGCGGCCGGTCCAGTCGTTGACGATCGCCTGGAGCACGCCCGCATCGTCGAAATCGACGTCGGCCGGGGGCGTCGTCATCTCCAGGAAATCCTTGTGGCAGAACACCTCGCTCTCGCCCGTCGAGGCCAGGATGATGAACTCATGGCTGAGGTCGCCGCCGATCGGCCCCGTATCGGCCCGCATGGGGATTGCCTTGAGGCCGAGCCGCGCGAAGGTACGCAGGTAGGCCACGAACATGCGGTTGTAGGAATGGCGCGCGCCGGCCTGGTCGAGGTCGAAGGAATAGGCGTCCTTCATCAAAAACTCGCGCGAGCGCATCACGCCGAAGCGCGGCCGCACCTCGTCCCGGAACTTCCACTGGACGTGGTAGAGGTTGAGCGGCAGGTCCTTGTAGGACTTCACGTAGGTCCGGAATATGTCGGTCACCATCTCCTCATTGGTGGGGCCGAACAGCATCTCGCGCTCGTGGCGGTCCTCGATGCGAAGCATCTCCTTGCCATAGGCATCGTAGCGTCCGGATTCCCGCCAGAGATCGGCCGACTGGATCGTCGGCATCAGGATCTCAATCGCGCCCGCGCGGTCCTGCTCCTCACGCACGATCCGCTCGATGCGGCGCAGCACCTTCAGGCCGAGCGGCAGCCAGGAGTAGATGCCCGCCGCCTGTTGCCGGATCATGCCTGAGCGCAGCATGAGCTGGTGCGACACGATCTCGGCTTCGCGCGGCGCTTCCCGCGCGATCGGAAGAAGGTAGCGGGACAGGTACATCGGGGAGGGCGTGACCGGGAGGGCGGCGGCGAACCGTCTTGGGCGCGTGGGCGAGGCACGGCTATCAAACCATTCGTCGCGAAAAGGCAAGCCGAAGGGTGAAATCAGCCCGGCAAAGCGGCGACACGAAGCAAATAGGCCTCTACTTTGGCCTGTTCGCACAAAGTATGGGTGACAGCCTGCCAAGTCTCACTTAAGCCGCTCCTACGAGCGTACCCCAACGAGAGGTGCGCCGGGTCCAGGTCTCGGGAGGGACATCTCAAAAAGCCTCAGTCCGCCCGCCAGGGCGTCGGCGAAGAACGCCGAGGCATCCTAGATCTACCGAGAGAGCACGTGCTCCTTCGGCAAAAGCAAGGCTCAGGCCTTGCTTTTTTGTTTGTGCGTTCCTCGCGTCAGATTCCCGCCAGTGGGAAGAATGCCGCGACCGCGATGAAGACTGCCGTCGAGACGATCGTCGTCCAGATCGCCCGCTCGTAAAGCGCTGGAGAAGCAGGTGCCGACGGATCGGTCCCGGCCGTGACCTCGCCCACCTCCGCCTGCGTGCGGATGCGGATCGGCAGGACCGCGAAGAGTAGCGTCCACCACACGATGAAGTAGAGCGCGATCGATCCCGCCAGCGTCAGCTTGAACGCGAGCCCGCCCGCGACCGCGACCGCGAACAGGACGACCATGACGGCGCCGGTGCTCCAGAACGAGCGTGCGAGCAGATGAACCGCGTTCATGCCTGCTCCAGCTCGACCAGCGTGCCGCACATGTCCTTGGGATGGAGAAAGAGGACCGGCTTGCCGTGCGCGCCGGTCTTGGGCTCCCCGTCGCCCAGGATGCGTGCGCCGCCGGCGACCAGTCGATCGCGCGCGACGAGGATGTCGTCCACCTCGTAGCAGACGTGGTGGATGCCGCCCTCCGGGTTGCGGGCGAGGAACGCAGCGATCGGGGAGCCCTCCCCCAAGGCTTCGAGGAACTCGATCTTCGTATTCGGCAACTCCACGAACGAGACGGTCACGCCGTGATCAGGCAACGCGGTCGGCTCGGTGACGGTGGCGCCGAGCGTGTAGCGGTAGATGCGCGTCGCATCCGCGATGTCGCGCACCGCGATCGCCACGTGGTTCAATCGGCCGATCACGCGATCACGTCCTCACCAAGCTTTATACCTCCACCACCATGACATGGCAGGCGGGCTTCTTGCCCCAATGCGCGCGCGCCATGCCGCGCACCGCGCGGGCGACCGCCTGCTCGACGGCGTCGGGATCGCGCCGCCGCGCGCGCGGCAGGGTCTTCAGCACCTCCATGACGGCGTCGTCGATGAGGTCGGCGAACACCTCGCCCGTCCGGGTCTTGTCCGGCATGCCCATCTGCTCGATCGCGGGCTCGCCCACGATCTCGCCCTTGCCATCGATCGCGACCGCGACCGACACGATGCCCGCGAAAGCGAGCTTGCGCCGGTCCGGCACGGCGCGATCGGCCGAATCGACCACGACGTCGCCGTCACGGTAGAGGCGACCGGTCTTCACGTGATCGATGATCTCCGCCGGCCCCGGCGCCAGCCGGATCACAGTGCCGTTGCGGGCACGCACGACGGTCTGGACGCCTTGGGCGCGCGCGAACTCGGCATGTTCGCCGAGATGCAGATCCTCGCCGTGCACCGGCACCGCGATCTGCGGCTTCGTCCAGGCGTACATCTGGGCGAGCTCGCCGCGGCGAGGATGGCCCGAGACGTGGACCAGCCGCTGACGGTCGGTCACGACGTCGATGCCACGCCGCACGAGATTGTTGATGATCCCGTTCACCGCGTTCTCGTTGCCCGGGATGGTGCGGGACGAGAAGATGACGCGGTCGCCGGGCGAGAGTGCGATGTCGGGGTGCTGGTCGTCCGCGATACGCGCGAGCGCGGCTCGCGGCTCGCCCTGGCTGCCGGTCAGCAGCGCCACGACCTTGTTGCGCTCGAGATAGCCATAGGCCTGCGGCGGGTTGAACTCCGGCAGACCGGCCAGGAAGCCGCATTCGCCCGCGACGTCCGCGACACGGTCCATGGCGCGCCCGACCACCACGACCTCGCGCCCGCAGGCCTTCGCGGCCTCGGCGACCGCCCGGATGCGGGCCACGTTCGACGCGAAGGTCGTGACCGCGACGCGGTGCGGCGCGGACGCGATCACGTCGCGCAGTGTGTCGGCCACCTCCGCCTCGGTCGGGCTCTGCCCCTCGCGGACGACGTTCGTCGAATCGCACACGAGTGCCAGCACGCCCTCCTCTCCCAACGCCTGGAACGCTGCCGGATCGGTGACGCCGCCGAGCGGGATCGTGGCGTCGATCTTCCAGTCGCCGGTATGGACCACGAGACCAGCGGGTGTGCGGATCGCGAGCGAGTGCGATTCGGGGATCGAGTGCGAGACCGGCACGTACTCGACGTCGAAGGCCCCGAGCGTGAGCCGACGTCCTGGCTTCACCTCGCGCAGGTCGATCTTCGGCGCGCCGGGCTCGCTCATCTTGCGCGCCTCGATCAGGAAGGCGGAGAAGCGCGTCGCATAGACGGGAACGCGCAATCGCGGCCACAGCTCGACCAGTGCGCCGATATGGTCCTCGTGCGCGTGCGTGATGAGGATGCCGAGGAGGTCGTCCCGGCGCTTCTCGATGAAGGAGAGGTCCGGGTACATGAGGTCTACGCCCGGCATGTGCTCCTCGCCGGCGAAGCCCATGCCGCAATCGACCAGGATCCACTTGCGCCCGCGCGGCGGACCGAAGCCGTAGAGAGCGGCATTCATGCCGATCTCCCCCACGCCACCGAGAGGTAGAAATACGAGTTCGTCGGTCGAATTCATGCCACCGCCTCCGTCCGGGCGGTCGCCGCCTCACCGAAATGAACATCTCCGGCGCTGATCGCGCGCCGTGTTTCGTCCTGCATCTCTATGACCAATTGGCCGTGCTCGTCGATGGTCTCGAACGATCCTGTGATGACGCCGCCGGCCGACTTCACGGAAACCGGGCCGCTGATCCCGATCGCCCGGGCGAGCCACTCGCGCCGGATCTCGCCGAAGCCTCGGCCGAAGTCCCAGGTCGCGAAGACCTCGATCCATTGCTCCGAGAGTGCCTGAAAGAGATCCTCCGCGCCGACCTGGAGTCCGAGATCCGCGAGCGACGCTGCCCGATAGGCCAACCCCTCCGGGGCGTGCGCGACGTTGGCGCCGATCCCGATCACGACGGCGCGTCGCCTCATTTCGAGCATCTCCGTCTCGACCAGGATGCCGACGAGCTTCGCGCCGTCGGCCAGCACGTCGTTCGGCCATTTGAGCTGGAACTGGATCGGCGAGACGCTGTCCCTCTCGCTGGCAGGGAGTACGCTGCGATGAGGGAGTGGCGCTCCATCCGGAGAGGACGGTCCCCCCTCACCCTGCCCTCTCCCCATCGGGAAGAAGGATCCGTGCCGTGTATCGACTGCGATCCTCGAAGACGCGTAATCCAACGCCCGCACCACCGCCAACCCGGCCACGAAGCCGAGCGTCGCGACCGTCGCGGGCTCCGCCTCGGTCGTGAGCGCGAGGCTGGCGAAGAGATTGCCGGGGCGGGTCTGCCATGGAGAGCCCCGACGCCCCCGACCTTGGCTCTGATGCCGGGCCACGACCCAGAACGGCCCCGGCTCGCCCAGCCTCAACCGGTCCATCGCGTCCGTGCTGGTGGAGCCGATCGTCTCGTGGACGATCAGCCCGTAGCCTTCGGTACGGGCCTCGGGTGCGAGCTCGAAGGCCAACTAGAACAGCGACCGGGCGGCGATCCCGGCCGATGATACGAGCGGCGCGGGGATGAGCCAGAACAGCATGACGACGACGCTCGCCGCGACCAGCACCGCCTCGACGCCTGGCGCCATGCGCTCGAAGGGCGCCCGCGGCTCGTCGAAATACATCACCTTGACGAGGCGGATGTAGTAGAACGCGCCGATCACGCTTGTCACGACGCCGATGACCGCCAGCGCGATGAGGTTCGCCTGCACGGCCGCCGCGAAGACGTAAAACTTCGAGAAGAACCCGGCGAGCGGCGGGATGCCGGCCAGCGAGAACAGCATCATGGCGAGGCAGAACGAGCGCCAGGGATGCGTCTGCGCGCTGCCCGCGAGTTCGTCGACGTTCTCGAGGTATACGTCGCCGCGCCGCATGCCGAGGATGCACGCGAAGGCGCCGAGCGTCATCGCGAGATAGATCGCCATGTAGACGATCACCCCCTGGATGCCCTCCGGCGTGCCGGCCGCGAGACCGATCAGCGCGTAACCGATATTCCCGATGGAGGAATACGCCATGAGGCGCTTGATGTTCTTCTGCCCGATCGCCGCGAAGGACCCGAGCGCCATCGACATGATGGAGATGAACACGATGATCTGCTGCCAGGAAGCGACGACCTCCGGGAAGGCCCCGATGAACACGCGCACCGCCATCGCGACAGCGGCCATCTTCGGCGCAGAGGCCAGGAACGCGGTCACGGGGGTCGGCGCGCCCTCGTAGACGTCGGGAGTCCACATGTGGAATGGCACGGCCGACATCTTGAACGCGATGCCCGCCGCCAGGAACACGATACCGAGGATGAGCCCGATCGGGGCGTCGCCCCGCACGGAAGCGGCGATCGCCGGGAACGAGACGCTGCCCGCGAACCCGTAGACGAGCGAGGCGCCGTAGAGCAGCATGCCGGACGAGAGCGCGCCCAGCACGAAGTACTTCAGGCCGGCCTCGGTCGAACGCGCGTCGTCGCGGTGGATCGCCGCGATCACGTAGATGGACAGGCTCTGGAGTTCGAGCCCGAGATAGAGCGCGATCAGGTCGTTCGCCGAGACCATGATCATCATCCCGATCGTGCAGAGCAGGACCAGGATCGGGTACTCGAAGCGCGCGAAGCGCTCGCGATGCATGAAGTCGGACGACAGCGCGAGCGCTGCCCCCGAGCCCAGCAGCACCAGAGCCTTCATGTACTTGGCGAAGCCGTCGCCGATGAAGGAGCCGCCGAGCGTCGTCGCGCGGCCCGTCGAGGGCAGGACGACGAGCGCGATCAGCGCGGCCAGAAGAGCGATGAATGCGCCCGTGCCCACGATGTTCGTCGCGCGCTTGCCGCTATAGACGCCGACGAGGATCAACACCAGGACGCTGAGCGAGAGGATGATCTCGGGCAGAGCCGGGCCGAAACCCGAGGCTGTGAAGGGCGTGAGCATGGGGTGCGATACCGTCAGGGGCGCAGCGCCGACGCCGTCTTCACGGTCGCCATGGCGGTCTGCATGCTCCGCAGGACCAATTCGGTCGGCGGCGCGAAGGTGTCGAGGATGGGTCCGGGCCGCACGCCGTAATAGATGACGAGGAGCACGAGGGGCACCAGCATCACCATCTCGCGCGCGTTCAGGTCGAGGATGCCCTTGAGCGAGGGTTTCTCGAGCTTGCCGTAGACGACCCGGGCGTAGAGCCAGAGCGCGTAGGCGGCCGACAGGATCACCCCGAACGCCGAGAAGAACCCGACCCAGGGATTGGAGCGGAACGCGCCCATCATGGTCAGGAACTCGCCCACGAACCCGGAGGTGCCCGGCAACCCGACATTGCCCATGGTGAAGATCAGCATCGCGACCGCGTAGCGCGGCATGCGGTTCACGAGGCCGCCATAGGCCGCGATTTCGCGGGTGTGCATGCGGTCGTAAACGACGCCGACGCACAGGAAGAGCGCCCCGGACACGAGGCCATGGGAGACCATCTGGAACATCGCGCCCTGGATGCCCTGCGGGTTCATAGAGAACAGGCCCATCGTGACGAAGCCCATATGCGCGACGGACGAGTAGGCGATCAGCTTCTTCACGTCCTCCTGCATCAGGGCGACGAGAGAGGTGTAGATGATCGCCACGATCGAGAGCGCGTAGACGAGCGGCTGAAAATAGAGCGACGCGTCCGGGAACATCGGCAGCGAGAAGCGGATGAACCCGTATCCGCCCATCTTGAGGAGGATGCCCGCGAGGATCACGGAGCCCGCGGTCGGCGCCTCCACGTGCGCGTCCGGCAGCCAGGTATGGACCGGCCACATCGGCATCTTCACCGCGAGCGAGGCGAAGAAGGCGAGCCACAGCCACGTCTGCATGTTCGCCGGGAAGCGGTGCTGGAGCAGCATCGCGATGTCGGTCGTGCCCGCGTGCCAGTACATCGCGATGATCGCGAGCAGCATCAGCACGGAGCCGAGCAGCGTGAAGAGGAAGAACTTGAACGACGCGTAGACGCGTCGCTTGCCGCCCCAGATGCCGATGATGAGGAACATCGGCATCAGGCCGGCCTCGAAGAACAGGTAGAACAGCACGAGGTCGCCGGCCTCGAAGACGCCGATCATCGTGGTCTCGAGGACCAGGAAGCAGACGTAATAGGCCTTCACCCGCTTCTCGATCGTGGCCCACGAGGCCAGAATGCAGAACGGCATCAGAAACGTCGTGAGCAGGATGAACGGCATCGCGAAGCCGTCCACCGTCAGCTTGAAGCGGATCGCCTGGGCGAGCCAGACATGGCTCTCCGTCAGCTGGAACGCCGCCGAGGAGGCGTCGAAGCGCGACCACGCCCAGAGCGACAGCAGGAACGTTACGACGGTCGTGGCGAGCGCGGCCGAGCGCGCGTTCGATCGCACCTCGGCGTCCTCGCCGCGCAAGGTCAGGATGAACGCCGCCCCGACGAGCGGGACGATGAGGAGGCCGGACAGGATCCCGAGGCCGAGCATCAGCGAACTCCCGCCCTGTCATTCCGGACGGAGCGAAGCGAAGGTCCGGAACCCATGATCACGCTCCGGAGCCCGATCGTGGATTCCGGATTCGGCCCGACGGGCCGCCCCGTAACGACGAGGTGGGTCATCAATGCGTTCCCACGACGAGATACCAGGAGAGGATCGCCGCGACCCCGATCAGCATGACGAAGGCGTAGTGGTAGACGTACCCGGTCTGAAGGCGGACGACGCCGCGCGTCACGTCGACCACGCGGGCCGAGATCCCGTCCGGCCCGAGCCGGTCGATCACCCAGCCGTCACCCATCTTCCAGAGGAACCGGCCGAGCGCCTTCGCGCCCCGTACGAACACGACATCGTAGATCTCGTCGACGTACCACTTGTTGAGAAGGAAGCGGTACAGGATCGGCTGCCCCTCAGCGAGCTCACGAGGCATCTCCGGCCGGCGAATGTACATCACGAAGGCGAGCAGAAAGCCGA
>CAHJXE010000091.1 GCA_903644085.1 Hyphomicrobiales bacterium | reverse complement strand
GTCACCGAGACGGGCCGCGTCGTGGATACCGGGAACGAGGGCATCAGCCACAGCGAAGGGCAGGGCTACGGGATGGTCCTCGCGGTCGCGGCGGGCGACCGCGAGGCGTTCGATCGCATCTGGGGCTGGACGCGCGCCAACCTGATGGTGCGCAACGACGAGCTGCTCGCCTGGCGCTGGGAGCCGAACCGCCGGCCGGGCATCGCGGACATGAACAACGCGACGGATGGCGACATCCTGGTCGCCTGGGCGCTCGTGGAGGCGAGCGAGGCTTGGCAGGACCGGGCCTACGCGGTCGCCGGCCGCAGGATCGCCGTGGAGGTCGGCCGTAAGCTCATCCTCCCGAACACCCGTCACGGCGTCATGCTGCTGCCCGGCCTGTCGGGGTTCGCCGCCGAGGACCGGACGGACGGGCCCGTCGTCAACCTGTCCTACCTGGTGTTCCCGGCCTTCGCGCGCCTCGGGATCGTGGCGCCCGAGTTCGATTGGGCAACGCTCGCCCGCGACGGGGTGCGGATGATCGAGAACGCCCGGTTCGGGCCGGCCCGGCTCCCGGTCGAGTGGACGTCGCTCGCCTCCGCCGCGCCTGCGCCCGCGACGGGCTTCTCGTCGCTCTACGGCTACAACGCCGCCCGCATTCCGCTCTACCTCGCTTGGGGCGGATTCGACCAGCTGGTTCGGCCTCTGCGCGGCGGCTCGCCCCTCTCGGTCGTGGACGTGGCGAGCGGCCGACAGACCGGTGGATCGGACGAGAGCGGCTACGCGGCGATCGGTGCGCTCACGGCATGCGCCTACGAGGGTGCGCGATGGCCGGCTCAGCTGCGCTCGGTGCGCACCGGCGAGAACTACTATCCCGTCACTCTGCATCTCCTGTCGCTCGCGGCCGCCCGGATGAGGTACCCGTCATGCCTTCGAGACTGACGGCCGGAGCGCTCCCCGCGCTCGCGCTCGGCGCCGCGATCCTTCTCTGCCAGGCCGCCCGGGCGGACGTGCCGGGCGCGGGCGCGGGCGTGGACGAGAGCGCGTTGCGCTACTATGCGGCCTCCCGCCAGTTCGCCCGGGTCGAGGCGGAAACGCGGCGCCTTCAGCGCGTTCATCCCGGCTGGCAGCCGCCCAAGGACATCTGGCTCGAAGAGCTCGGACACGGCGACGAGGAGCCGCTCTGGGCGCTTTTCGCGGCCGGCAAGCTCGACGCGTTGCAGGCGCGCATCGATGCGAGGCGGCGGAGCCAGCCGGGTTGGAAACCGTCCCGCACTCTGACCGAGAAGCTCGAGCGCAAGCGGCTTCGCGTCGCTGTCATGAGCGCGGCCGGCGAGGCGAAGTGGGAGACGGTCGCGAGCCTCGCGGCCCGGATCGACGGTGCGGAGACAGACCCCGAACTGCTCTGGGCGGCGGCCGAGGGCTTCGCGCGGTCCAATCACCCGGCCGAAGCTCAGGACATCCTCCGGCGCACCCTGTCCGGGACCCTCGATCCCGCTGCGCGTCTCGCGACGGTACAGAAGGCGTTCGCGCTTCTCCCGATCGGCGCGGCCGAGGATATCCTGGCAGCGGCCAAGCGCGACCCGCGCGTTTCGGACGAGCTCGGTGCCGTCGCGGGCGACGTCACCCGGGCCAGGATCGCGGCCTTTCTCCACCGCGAGCGGTCGGAGGTCGTGGCGGACGAGGAGATCAGACCTCTGGCGGAGTCCATCCGGCTGTCGCGCGACGGCGGGGGCGCCTCTCTCCTCGGCTGGTACGCGTTCGCGCGTCGCCAGAACGAGGAAGCGCTCGAATGGTTCAAACTCGCGATCGCGTCCGGAGGCGACGCGATGACCGCTCACGGGCTCGCCCACACGCTCCGGCGACTCGGGCACATGCGTGAAGCGGAGGACGTCGCCTATGCCTGGCGGGAGCCTCTCGTGCAGAACGCGATCCTCTTCATTGATCTCCTCGAGATCGCCCTGACCGCGGAGAAGCCGACCCGGATCGAGCCGGAGCGGCTGGAGCGCTACGCCCGGGTCGCGGCCGAGACCCAGTCGGGCGAGGGCGCGCAGGCGCTCGCATGGTACGCGACCAACCTGTGCCAGGACGACGTGGCGCTCGCCTGGTTCGAGCGAGCCGTCGCGTGGTTTCCCAAGGAAGCGACGGTCATGGGATACGCCAACTCGCTGCGCAGGCTCAGACGCCAGCGGGACTTCGTCGAGGTCGTCAACCGGTACGACGGCCTCTTTCCCCGCGTGGTCGACCTTCTGTTCAAGGTGGATGACCGCCCGTCGGTCTGCGACGCACCCGTGAAGCCTCCGCAGCCGCAATCCGCCTACCTCGTCATGGATCGACCGGGCACGGATCCACGCAACGGCCGCGGGCTCCTCGTGCCGCGCCCCCCGGACGAGGTATCGGTCGAGGCGCCGAAGGTGAGACGGGCTGATTTCCCGATTCCCGTCGCGGCCGAGAACCCACGTCGCGAAGGCCGCCCGTCGGAGGTCGGTCGTCCCGTTCCCGGGGCGGCCGGCGGATGGCGGCGCGACGTCGCGGAGCGCGGGCCGCTGATCGCGCGCCGCGTGGTCGGGGTCGCGGCGATGCCGTACGAGGCTTTCGGCATCTCGCTGCTCCCCGCTTACAACGGCAGCGAGGCGTCGTCGGCATTCCTCTCCTCCGATCGCGTTTCCGCCGGAACGCTCTGGGCCGATGAATTGGCCGGTGGTGCGTCGCGTCCCGTCCTCGCTCGCCGCCCGAGCGCGGCCGAGACCGCCCCCGCGCTGTCCGGCTCACGTTTCGTCGGCCGTGGCCGGCCCGATGCACCGACCACCGCAGGAACCGCACCATGATCCCGTGCCGATCAGTCCATGCGCCGATCGCAGCGATCGCGCTCGCGTCGCTTCTCCTGGCAGGCTGCGCGCAACGAGCCTCGGAGGGCGGGGCGCGAACGTTGGAGGAGCGGTACGCCTCGCTCGGTGTCCCGTCGCCAAAGCTGGCGTTCGACCCATCGGCTCGCGTGTCGAATGTTTCGGATCGCGGCGTTCGGGCTCCGGGCCCTGTCCGCCGGCTCGTACCGTCCCTGCGGGGGTTCGTGGCCGAGCGCTTGGTCAGGCGTGACGTCGGTCGCACACGCGAGATCCATGTCGTTCTCCGTTCCGAGCGTCCGGGAAGTTCGGAGAACTATCTCGATGCCGTGTCGAGCGACGTCGAGAACGAGCTCTTGTCCGTGGACGGAAAGCCGACCGAGACCTCCGTGCGACAAGAGCTGGCCAGGGAATTTCTTGGGATCCGGATGCACGTCGTGACCGCGCAGCGCTACAACGCCTACGGGCCGTACGGCCTCGCGCTCGGGGTCACGTCCGACGGCGAGCGTTGCGCCTACGCTTGGCAGTGGACCGACCTGAAGCGGGTCTCTCCGACGGTCCTGCGGAGTCGGATCTGCACGCCTAAGCTGTCGCTGGACGATCTCGCGGCGCGGTTCGATCGGATCGCTCTCGACGTGACGAACCCGGTCTCGCAGGCGGCGAGGCCGCGCCCGCGGGTCAGCAGAAGAGCAGCTTCGGGCGCGCAGCCCGTCGTCACGACGGCTCGCGTCGTACCCGACATGCCAACGAGCACGACCGACGGACGCCGCTACCTCGTCGCGCCCGTGACGACGCTCGATCGGGTCGTCCCACGCCCGCCCGCCGACGTCGCCGGCCCTACTCCGACGTCCATGATCTCTCTCCCGCCTGAAGCGTTACGCGGACCCGAACCGACCGCTGTCAAACCGTCTGTCTCGACCGACGCCCCGGCCCGAGCGGCTCTGAGAAGCTGAACGACCTCCACCAGTTTCGACGACGGATTTCATCATGAGCGCGACCGTTCTCGTCATCGACGACGAACCGATGTTTCAGGACTTGACGCGGTCGGTCCTGAGTATCGGGCACCACCACGTCGAGGTTGCCTCCAACGGCTTCGAAGCCTTGAAGCTGCTGGGACATATGGATTTCGACGTCGTCATCATCGACTACCACTTGCCGGAAATGGACGGGTACGCGCTCGCCCGGTTGCTGATCGAGCACACGCGTTTCCGACACCGCCGACCGGTTCTTCTCGCCGTCACGGCCGATCCGCACGGGCTCGCGGGCCGCCGCGGGTCGGACGTCATTTTCGCGGCCATGCTGGAGAAACCGGTCGCACCCCGGCGTCTGCTCGACGTCATCGCGGTCGCGATGCGACCCGATCCCGATATGCTCGAGCTGACGACGGCCGCGACGTCTCTCGTCGCGAACCCGGACCCTGATCTCGCACGCGAAGCATCTCGTGCGTTCTGGCGGTCCGTCGGGCTGCTCGATCGACCACGCGCGATCGTGGTGCCGCCTCCGTCGCGAGACCAGGTTGCCGCGCTGTCGCTCTGTTTCGACCTATGCGGTATCGCGGATGCCGACCTGATCGTATCGACAGATCCTTCGGTGCTCTGCGACTACTCCACGGAGCTCGCACATGCGGCGCATCTTCTGCCGGTCGTCGGCGTCAATCGCGTCGAATCACCCGTCATCGATCTCGAGTTCTCCATTCCAGATCGAACATCGTGGAGCCGTGTAGCGACCTTGATCCGCGAGAGCTGCGACCGGAGGGCTCAGCTCAATCATCAAGCCAGGTTCTCGCTCGACGCGAACGTTCAGCTTCTCTCATACCTCTTCGTTCACGAACGTAGCTGGATCGTCGGTTGCGGGTGGCCGGCCCTGCAACTCGAATCCGGACCGCTGCAAGACGACGTCGTGCGAGATCTGCTGACATCCGGTTTCGTTCGGCCGTGCAGCGACGGATCGGACAGTCTTGAGCTTACGCCGACGGGCATTCAACATGTCGCCACGCAGGACGACACCTCGACAGACGCGATCGCGATCAACGAGGATGACGCGGGGGGTTCGTATCCCCGCAACAGCCCGGATCATCCGCTGATGAAAGAGGTCGCACGACACCACGAGATGCTCGCCCTCGAGCCCAATCTGCTCGTGCGGGACATCATGAGCGGTCTGATCGAAGTGGCGGGACGGTCGATCTCGTTCGCCAAATCCGAGGTCGATGTCGCGCGTGCTCTTGAGGATGGCAGCCGACGCTTGATCATCTTACCCATCGATGCTTGGCCACCGACCGGTCTGGCCGGCCCGATGATTCTCGCGCGCGCCGACCGGCCTTCCGACATCGCCGTGATCGCGACCGTTCCCGACCGACAGGGTCTCACCGACGCGATCATGGCGAGTGGATGCGTTCAAGGTGTTCTAACGCGGCCGATACATCCGAGAGCGCTGCTCGACCTCGTCCAAGCTTTGGCGCCCTCGGCGGGTCCAGTGCCGGACGCGTTCGACGAAACCATCCATCGTGATCTGGTGGACATCGTGGGTGAGGACTCCGTGCAGAGGCTTCACAGGCTATTCACCACTCAGCTTCGAACGCAGCTGAATGCTGGACCGGACGCGATCTTGGGCGTGGAACGCCTCCGTTCGGAGGCACACGGCATGAAGGCGGCCGCTGGTATGCTCGGTTTCAAGGGGCTCGCAAGGGTCTGTGAAGACCTGGAACGTACGTGTGATCGCGGCGAAGATCCGACACGGGCGCTCTCGCGAGTCGTCGCGTCCAAAGGCGAAGCACTAGCGAAACTACAAGAGCTTACACGAAGCGGGACATCCGATACCAGTTTCGCCGCTTGAGTGTAACTAGGTGCACTAATCCGATTTGATCACATCCATCTTATATTTGAGACGGACTGATGAACTACATCATTTCACCGTTCAGCTTGGATAAGCCGGTCAAGGATGACGACCTGTCGGACCATGCCTTGCAGGCGAGGGTCGTTGTCGCGTTCGTTCTGGTCTTATCGTTCTTGTGGGCCACCTTGTTCTATCACCTCTACGTTCAGCGCGAGGCGGTGATCGCGCAGACTCATCGCGACGTCCAGAGCCTGTCGAGCGCGCTGGAAGAGCAGGTCGAGCGCGTCATCGTCGGCATCGACCAGGTGATGCAATACATCCGGGAGGATTTCGCCGAGAATCGGAGCCGGTTCAGCTTCGAGACCTGGATGAGGCGCTCGACCTCGCTGAAGACGATCGCCGTACAGGTCTCGCTGTTCGATGCCGCGGGCGAATTGTTGGTGTCACGTGAGCCACAACGAAAAGACCTGCCCCGCGTCAACATCATCGATCGCGAGTATCATCGCGTTCACGCGGTCAGTCCGGACGCGGGTCTCTACATCGATCGGACGGTGGTCGGCCGCATGTCCGGCCGTAACGTGATCCAGCTCGCCCGGCGGTTGGACGAAGCGGACGGACGCTTCGCCGGCGTGATCGTCGTGTCACTCGACCCGGACTACCTTGCGGCGCAGTTCCGGGACATCGATGTCGGAGCACGAGGCAGCGTCGCGCTGTTCGGATTGGATGGGTATGTCCGCGCCCGGTATCCCGCGGCGGACGGCATGTACGATCGTGACGCGACGACGATCGGAACGGGACGCGGGATCTTCGAGCACCTCAAGGAGAGCCCGGCAGGCACTTATCAGGTCGTCAGCGCGTTCGACGCCGCCGAGCGCATCTTCGGCTACCGGATGGTCGGGGATCTGCCCCTCGCGGTCACGGTCGGGAAAAGTCTGACGGAGGTCTTGCGTCCGTTCGAGGCGGAGCGGCGGCGCGTCGTTCTGGTCGGCCTCGTGGCGAGCGCGGCACTTCTCGGCGGCCTCGTCATGCTCCTGGGTGAGCTGGAGCGGCGGCGCCGGCGCGACGCGGCGCTGCGACTTGCGGAAACCGCGCTGCGCGAGAACTCCCTTCGCCTCGAACGAACCTTGGAGGCGATGGACCAGGGTATCCTGATGATCGACCCGGACGGCGACGTCCAGGTCTTCAACCAGCGGGCGGCCGAGCTCTTCGACTTCGGTGCCGATCCGATGTCGCCGGCGCCGAGCTATCGCGAGATCCGGGAGCATGCCCGGCGCGTCGGGCGCTGGGGCCGTCCGACCAGAGACGCACCCACATGGATCATCGGCACGGAACAAACGTCGCACGATGTGCGCTACGAGCGGCGGACCGACGACGGCAGGACACTCGACATCCGCAGCGTGCCGACCCCCGACGGCGGCGTCGTACAGACCTTCACGGACATCACCCACCTCAAGGATGCCGAGGCGACGGCGCGTGCCGCCGAGAGGACGGCGCAGGACGCCAACCGCAACCTATTGCTGGCCGAGCAGATCGCGCAGGTCGGCCACTGGCGCGTCGACCTCGCGTCCGAGACGCTGACGTGGTCGGACGAGATCTATCGCATCCACGGCGTCGATCCCGCCACGTTCACACCCAGCCTCGACGCGGCGGTCGAGGCCTACCATCCCGACGATAGGCAGGAGGTCGCGCGCAAGTTCGCGATCGCGGCCCGGGACGGCACGAACTTCGAGCACGCGTCGCGCATCGTTCGTTCGGACGGCAGCACGCGTGACGTCGTGTCCCGCGGGCTGTGCGAGTTCAGGCCGTCAGGCGAGGTCACGGCCGTGTTCGGGACCAGCATGGACGTGACGAACCTGCGCCGGGCGGAGCGCGAAGCCGCCCAGACGGCCTCGCTTCTCCAGGCGACCCTGGAGAGCATGGACCAGGGACTCATGGTCGTCTCGGCCGACGGCCGAGTCGAGATCTGCAACGGTCGCGCGTCGGCGCTGCTCGACCTGCCGCCCGACCTGATGGCCGCGAAGCCGACCGTCCAATCCGTTCTCGACCATCAGTGGGGCGCCGGCGAGTTCGACGCCGCCCACGAGGACGTGCGTCGGCTGATGCGCGAGGGCGGGATGGCGGTCGGGGCGCACCGCTACACCCGGACACGGCCGAACGGGACGGTGCTCGAGATCCGCACGATGCCGATGGCGGGTGACGGGTTCGTGCGCACCTATTCCGACATCACCGCGCGTCGCGCCGCCGAGGAGGCGATGCAAGCGAGCGAGGCGCGCTACCGCCTGCTCGCCGAGACGACGAGCGACGTGATCACTGAGCTCGGTCTCGACTTCAAGCGCCGCTACGTGTCGCCGGCCTGCCGGCAACTCCTCGGATTCGAGCCGGAGGAGATGCTCGGGCATCAGCCTTCCGACACGATGCATCCCGACGATGCGTCCGCAGTCAGGACCATCGCCCGGCAGCTCGTCTCGGGCAACGTTCCCAGCGGCAAGACGACGGTCACGTACCGGGTCCGTCACAAGCACGGCCATTGGGTCTGGGTCGAGGCCGGTCTGAGACTGTCCCACGACGCGGCGGGCGTCGCGGCAGCGATCATTTGCTCGTTGCGCGACGTGAGCGAGCGGATGTCGGCCGAGACGGCGCGCGCGATCAGCGAGCAGCGCTACCGCCTGCTCGCGGATCATTCGAGCGATCTCATCGCGCTCAGGCCCAGGGCCGGCGGCCCCCGCGGCTACGTCTCGCCCTCCTCGCTGGCGATGCTCGGCTATGAGCCGGAGGAACTCGTCAATCTGCCTCCCGCCGCCTACGTGCATCCGGACGATATGCCCCGTTTGGACGCGTCGCTGCTCCGGCTCGCGCCCGACGCGCCGGAGGTCATCGACACGCACCGCATCCGCCACAAGGACGGGCAGTGGATCTGGGTCGAGGCCGTCTTCCGGCTCACCGATGCCGGCACCCCGGACGAGGGCATGATCGTGCGCGCGCGTGACGTGACGCTGCGGCATCAGGCCGAGATGGCGCTCGCGGAGAGCGAGGCGCGCTATCGCCTGCTCGCCGATAACGGGTCCGACCTGATCATCCTCGGCTACGGAGAGGGAGGTCGCACGTACATCTCTCCGGCCGTCACTCCCATGCTGGGCTACACGATCGAGGAAGCGCACACGATCCCGACACAGGCCTGGATCCATCCCGACGACCTCGAGACCGTGATCGCGACGGCGCGGAGTCTCTCGGCGGAAGCCCCGACCGCCTCCGTGCTCTACCGCCTCAGGCACAAGAACGGCCGCTACATCTGGGCAGAATCCGCGCTCCAACGCGTCGAGAGGGGCGGCGAGGTCACGGTCTTGTCCGCCATCCGCGACGTGACCGAGCGCCAGCGCCAAGCCAGGCATCTCGAACAGGCGAAGATCGCCGCCGAGGCCGGCGCCCGCGTCAAGGCCGAGTTCCTGGCCAATATGAGCCACGAGCTCAGGACGCCCCTCACCGGTATTCTGGGCGTCCATGACCTGCTCCGGAGCGATCCCACGCTCAGCGATCGCCAGCGTCACTTCGTCGGCCTCGCCGAGCAATCGGGCCGATCCCTCCTCACGATCGTGAACGACATCCTCGATTTCTCCAAGATCGAAGCAGGCCAGATGCCGATGGAGCGGGTGCCGTTCTCGCTCCGCGAACTCGTCGAAAGCTGCCGCGCACTCGCGGCGGAGACGAATAGAAATGGGGCGGTCGAGCTCGTTGCCATCATCGCGCCGGGGACGCCCGATCTCCTGATCGGCGACCCGACCCGCGTGCGGCAGGTGCTCCTCAACCTCACGACCAACGCGCTCAAGTTCACGGATGCGGGGCGTGTCTCCATCGCGGCCGGCTGGATGTCGAATCGTCTCCGGATCGAGGTGATCGACACGGGCGTCGGTATCGCGCCACAGGCGATCCGCCGCCTGTTCGAGCGCTTCAGTCAAGCCGACGGCTCGACGACACGCCGGTTCGGCGGCACGGGGCTCGGTCTCGCGATCTGCAAGCGCCTCGTGGAGATGATGACGGGCACGATCGGCGTCGAGAGCACGCCGGGAGAGGGATCGACATTCTGGGTCGAGCTGCCTCTCGACGCGGCCGAAACCGTTCGGCTGGGCGAAAAACCTGCCGAGGTTGCAGCAACGCGATCGAAGCAGGCTCGCCGCATCCTCGTGGCGGAGGACAACGCCACCAATCACCAGATCATCGAGGCGGTCCTGACACAGCTCGGGCATCAGGTCGTCATCGTCGAGGACGGCCTGTCGGTGGTCGCGGCGTTCCGCTCCACTCCCTTCGACATCGTGCTCATGGACGTCCAGATGCCGGGCCAGGACGGGCTCGCGGCCACTCGCGAGATACGTGCCTTCGAGCGGTCCAAAGGGCGCGCGCGGACGCCCATCATAGCGCTGACCGCGAACGCGATGGAGGACGAGGTCGAGCGCTGCCGTAACGCGGGCATGGACGATCATGTCGCGAAGCCGATCGCTTGGGCGACTTTGTTTCAGACGATCGATCGCGTCTGCACCGACGACGCGATCCGGGAGGTCAACCCTGTGCTCGAGGACCAGGAGCTCGACGCCCTGTCCGCGATCCTGGGCCCTGAGCGTGTAAGTCAGTTCCTCAACTCGTTCCGCCGAGAGACAGACCGGTTCCTCGAACAATTTGAGAAGGACGAAGCGACGACGTCGGAGCTGGCCCGGTGGGCCCACATTCTTGTGTCGCTCGCCGGGCAACTCGGCTTCTCCGAGCTCTCCCTGTTCTGCGCCGCGCTCGAAGAAGAGGCTCTCCACGGGAACGGCCTTGACCTCGTTCCCGAGCTTCGCATCCTGGTCGGACGAGCACGGGTCGCAGCTATGGCGTCCCGCTACGCTCGCGTCGACGGCATGGCTGCCTAGATCCGAAGCAGCATCCAACGTCACGGGCATCCACGGTCGCGCGTGACATCTGACCTTGCCCCCTGAATTGCCCTCGGTCTGAAGCTAGGGTCCGTCGACAGGAGACGGACGATGAAGAAGAGCCGGTTCAGCG
>CAHJXE010000090.1 GCA_903644085.1 Hyphomicrobiales bacterium | reverse complement strand
TCGATGCGCAAGGCCAAGACCTCGAACCCGCTCATCCTGCTCGACGAGATCGACAAGATGGGCATGGATTTCCGCGGCGATCCGTCCGCGGCGCTCCTCGAGGTGCTGGACCCCGAGCAGAACCACACCTTCAGCGATCACTACCTCGAGGTGGATTACGACCTGTCCGACGTGATGTTCGTCACGACGGCGAACACGCTCAACATCCCCGGGCCTCTGCTCGATCGGATGGAGGTGATCCGCATCGCGGGCTACACGGAAGACGAGAAGAGCGAGATCGCCCGCAAGCACCTCATCCCGAACACGCTGAAGAAGCATGGTCTGGATGTGAAGGAGTGGTCGATCGACGATGAGTCGCTGCTGGAACTCGTGCGCCGCTACACCCGCGAGGCGGGCGTGCGCAACCTAGAGCGCGAGCTGTCGAACCTCGTTCGCAAGGCCGTGAAGGAGATCCTGATCACCAAGACGAAGTCCGTCGCGGTGACGATGGAGAACCTCGTGGGCTTCCTCGGCGTGCCGAAGTACCGGTACGGCGAGGTCGAGAGCGAGGATCAGGTCGGCGTCGTCACGGGTCTCGCCTGGACGGAGGTCGGGGGCGAGTTGCTCACGATCGAAGGCGTCATGATGCCCGGCAAGGGCAAGATGACGGTGACGGGCAATCTGAAGGACGTGATGAAGGAGTCGATCTCCGCGGCGGCGTCCTACGTCCGCTCGCGGGCGGTCGATTTCGGGATCGAGCCGCCGCTCTTCGAGCGTCGCGACATCCACGTCCACGTGCCGGAAGGCGCGACGCCGAAGGACGGTCCGTCCGCCGGCATCGCGATGGCGACCGCCATCACGTCCATGCTGACCGGCATACCGGTACGGCGCGATCTCGCCATGACGGGCGAGGTGACGCTGCGGGGCAGGGTGCTGCCGATCGGCGGGCTCAAGGAGAAGCTGCTCGCGGCGCTTCGGGGCGGCATCAAGACTGTGCTGATTCCCGAGGAGAACGCCAAGGACCTGGCGGACATCCCGGACAATGTAAAGAACGGGCTCGATATCATCCCGGTCGCCCGGATGGATCAGGTCCTGGAAAAGGCGCTGACGTCGAAGCCGGTGCGGATCGAGTGGGAGGAGAAGCTGCCCTTGCCCGCGGCCGCGATCGTGGACCGCGACGGAGTCGTGGCTCACTGAGACACAGCGCTCGACGGCGTCGAGATGAAGAGGCGGGCTCCCGGACGAAGGTTCGGGGGCCCGTTTCGTATCGGGGTCACGGCCAAGACGGTCGCGATCGCTCGGGACTGGACAACGCGCCCCGTCATGCGCAGGTAACGGGCTGGTCGGGCGGTTAGCTCAGTTGGTAGAGCAGCTGCTTTACACGCAGCGGGTCGGCGGTTCGAGCCCGTCACCGCCCACCAGATCCCGGCTCGCGGATGCCTCGGCAATTCGGTTGACAGTCCGGCCCCGCAAACCTAAACCGCCGCTCTCCCCGCATTCGTCGGCGGGTCGAATGCGGGCGTAGCTCAGTTGGTTAGAGTGCCGGCCTGTCACGCCGGAGGTCGCGGGTTCGAGCCCCGTCGCCCGCGCCACGAACGACGAGACTAGAGCGAACCCCGGGGTCGGGTCGCTGGTGAGACATCCCGAATGCCAGTCGATTTCGGCACCTGCCTCCACGCTCCGTTCACGTCGGAGCGCGCGATCGCCGCCGAGGTGAGTTTGGGTGCCGCCGGGGCCGGAGCGGTTTTGCCTGTTCCGAACGGAGCCGCGGTGCGGTTTGCTGGCGCCTCGTGGGTCGCGCAATCGGGATCCGTACGCGGCGTCGCGATCGGCGTGGGCGGCCGAGAGCTGCATTTCGAGGCGGCATCGGGCGAACATCCGGCCTTCGATGGCGACTCAAAGCTTCGGGCCGAACTCTGCGGCGCACGTCGGTACGGGCGTGGCGAAGAGATACGCCTGAGCGGCACGTTTCGGGTCGATCCCACGACCGACGTCGCCGATGCGAACTGGTGTTCCCTCGTCCAGGTCCATCAGGCGGACATGCGGCGTGCCGATGGAACAGAGGTTGCCAGCTCTCCCAGTTTCCTGATGGGCGTCGCCGAACGTGCCGACGGGACGCGCCGGCTGCACGTGACGATTCTCTCCTCGCGCGGCGTTCCAGCACCGGGCGAGTACCCGCCGACCGTCGAGCTCGCCGATAGGCCTGTCCGGTTCGGCGCCGACTATCGCTTCGAGATCGTCTTCGTGGACGGACATGGCGGTCCGGGCCGTGTTCTGGTGAGGATCGACGACACCACACTTGTCGACCGGTCGGACCTCCTCACCGGCGCCGAGTATGTGGACCTTCTGGCCCGGGCACAATCGGTCGAGCAGCCGACGGGCTCCTATCTCAAGCTCGGCGTGTACGCCGGGTGGAACACGGATTTCGATCGCGCCCATCGCGTCCGGGCGTCCCTGCTCATGCGGGACGTCCAGATCGGGCCGTAGCGGTTCAGCCTCAATTTCGCCCGTGGCGAACCGCTTCACGCTCTTGTGCGGCGCAGCGGCAGCTTGTCACTTTAGAACCGCTGCGATAAGCCCCATCTAGTGCTTGCGGGGTTATCGTGACTCGGGCGCGCCCCCGTGAAAGTCAGTGATGGCAACGATTTGCGGGTGAGAACCCGTTCTCGTTGACGGGTGCCGAATGAATGATCTGGTCTCCACTTACCTGCCGTTGGTCATCTTCATCGGCGTGTCGCTGGCGATAGCCGGCGCCCTACTCGTCGCGCCGTTCCTCGTCGCATACAAGCGGCCGGATCCGGAGAAGCTGTCGGCCTACGAGTGCGGGTTCAACGCCTTCGACGATGCACGGATGAAATTCGATATCCGGTTCTACCTTGTGGCGATCCTGTTCATCATCTTTGACCTGGAGGTGGCGTTCCTCTTCCCTTGGGCAATCACGTTCGGAGACCTCGGCTGGTACGGCTTCTGGTCGATGATGATGTTCCTCGGGGTGCTGACGGTCGGCTTCGTATACGAATGGAAAAAGGGAGCGCTCGAATGGGATTGACCGCAAGCTCCACCGCGATCGCGCCTGCGCCTCGCGGCATCCTCGATCCGTCGACGGGCAAGCCTGTCGGCTCGAACGATCCGTTCTTTCGCGATGTCAGCGACGAACTCGCGGATAAGGGATTCCTCGTCACGACCGCTGACGACCTCATCACCTGGGCCCGGACCGGCTCGCTGATGTGGATGACGTTCGGTCTCGCCTGTTGCGCGGTCGAGATGATGCACATGTCGATGCCGCGTTACGATGCAGAGCGCTTCGGCTTCGCGCCACGCGCGACGCCCCGGCAGTCCGACGTCATGATCGTCGCAGGTACGCTGACGAACAAGATGGCTCCCGCTCTCCGCAAGGTCTACGACCAGATGCCGGAGCCGCGCTACGTGATCTCGATGGGCTCCTGCGCTAACGGTGGCGGCTACTACCACTATTCCTACGCGGTCGTTCGCGGCTGCGACCGGGTCGTCCCGGTCGATATCTACGTGCCGGGCTGCCCGCCGACCGCGGAAGCGCTGCTCTATGGCGTTCTGCTTCTCCAGAAGAAGATCCGCCGCACCGGTACGATCGAGCGGTGAGCGCTATGGATATCGACGCTCTCTCCGATCACGTTGCGGCGATACTGGGCGACGTCGTCACGGGTCGCGCGATCAGCCACGACCAGTTGACCATCGCGGTCGAGGGCCGTGACATCGTCGAGACGATCACGAAGCTGCGCGACGATCCGGACTGCCTGTTCGTCTGCTTCATCGATCTGCTCGGCGTCGACTATCCGGGTCGGGAGCGCCGTTTCGACGTCGTCTACAGCCTCCTCTCGCCACGCCACAATCAGCGCATCCGCGTGAAGGTCGAGGCGGACGAGGACACGCCCGTGCCCTCGATCATCGATCTGTTCCCGGCCGCCAACTGGTACGAGCGGGAGGCGTATGATCTCTACGGTATCCTCTTCTCCGGCCATCCGGATCTGCGCCGCCTGCTCACGGATTACGGCTTCGAGGGACACCCGCTCCGCAAGGACTTCCCGCTGACGGGTTTCGTCGAGGTCCGCTACGACGACGAGCAGAAGCGCGTCCTCTATGAGCGCGTGAAGCTCCAGCAGGAATTTCGCAACTTCGACTTCCTCTCGCCCTGGGAGGGCACGGACTACATCCTGCCCGGTGATGAGAAGGCCAAGTCACCCGACGTGAAGGCGAGCTGACATATGTCGTTAGACCTCAATGTCGCGGACGAGCGGGCGGAGTTGCTCGACACTCGCCCGCATCCCGAAGCCTCCACCGCTTTGCGCGACGGGCCGGATCTTCTGCCGTCGGCCGGGCGCGAGCACGAGATCCGCAACTTCTCGATCAATTTCGGGCCGCAGCATCCTGCTGCGCACGGCGTGTTGCGCCTTGTGCTGGAGCTCGACGGCGAGGTCGTGGAGCGGGTCGACCCGCATATTGGGCTGCTACATCGCGGCACCGAGAAACTGATCGAGTATAAAACCTACCTCCAGGCGACGCCGTATTTCGATCGCCTCGACTATTGCTCGCCGATGAACCAAGAGCATGCCTTCTGCCTCGGTATCGAGAAGCTCGTCGGCGTCGAGGTGCCGAAGCGCGGCCAGCTGATCCGAGTTCTCTACTCCGAGATCGGGCGGCTGATGTCGCACCTCCTCAACGTCACAACTCAGGCGATGGATGTCGGCGCGCTGACGCCGCCGCTCTGGGGTTTCGAGGAGCGAGAGAAGCTTGTCGTATTCTACGAGCGCGCCTCCGGCTCGCGCATGCACGCGAACTATTTCCGCCCTGGCGGCGTCCACCAGGACCTGCCGGGCAAGCTCCTCGACGACATCTGGGATTTCTGCGACCCCTTCCTGAAGGTCTGCGACGACCTCGACGCGCTTTTCATCGGCAACCGCATCTTTAAGCAGCGCAACGTCGATATCGGGGTCGTGACCCTCGACGAGTGCTGGAAATGGGGCTTCTCGGGCGTGATGGTGCGCGGCTCAGGGGCCGCGTGGGACCTGCGGAAGTCGCAGCCCTACGAGTGCTACGAGGAACTCGAGTTCGACATTCCGGTGGGGACGAACGGCGACAATTACGACCGGCAGGTCATCCGTATGCTGGAGATGCGCGAGTCGGTCCGCATCATGAAGCAGTGTTTGCACAAGCTGCGCTCGGCCGAGGGCGGCGGGCCGATCTCGTCCGTCGATGGCAAGCTCGTGACGCCGAAGCGCGCCGAGATGAAGCGCTCGATGGAGGCGCTCATCCATCACTTCAAGCTCTACACGGAGGGCTTCCACGTGCCGGCGGGCGAGGTCTATGCCGCGGTCGAGGCGCCCAAGGGCGAGTTCGGCGTCTATCTCGTGAGTGACGGCACCAACAAGCCGTATCGCTGCAAGATCCGCGCTCCCGGTTTCGCCCATCTCCAGGCCATGGATTTCATGTGCCGCGGGCACATGCTGGCCGACGTCGCGGCCGTGCTCGGCTCGCTCGACATCGTGTTCGGCGAGGTCGATCGCTGATGTCGGTCCGTCGTCTTGCTCCCTTGCTCGATCAGCCGGCCTCGTTCGCCTTCACGCCCGAGAACCTGACCTGGCTCGACGGCCAGGTTGCGAAATATCCGGACGGCCGTCAGGCCTCCGCGGTCATTCCTGCGCTCTGGCAGGCGCAGAAGCAGAATGGTGGCTGGCTACCTCAGAAGGCGATCGAGGCCGTGGCGGTGCGACTCGGCATGCCGACGATCCGCGTGATGGAGGTCGCGACCTTCTACACGATGTTCAATCTGGAGCCGGTCGGGCGCTACTACATCCAGCTCTGCGGCACGGTGCCGTGCCACGTGAAGGGTGCGATCGACCTCAAGCAGACGCTCTTGAACAGCGTCGGTGACGAGCGCCACGTCACGGAAGACGGGTATTTCTCCTGGCTCGAAGTCGAGTGCCTGGGTGCATGCTGCAATGCCCCGATGGTGCAGATCAACGACGAGTATTACGAGGACCTGACGCCGGACCTCCTGATCAAGCTCATCGACGACCTTAGGGCGGGCCGCGACGTCAAGGTCGGCCCGCAGGACGGCCGCGTGTCGTCGGAGCCGAAGGGCGGCGCGAAGACGCTGACGGATCCCGCTCTGTTCGACGGGTCGCTCGTCGGCGGATGGCGCACTCGCTTCGAAAATTCCGTCACGGCCGAGACCGATGCCGGGTCCGCGACGGGCAAGAACGACATGAAGCCGGGGCGCCCGGGCGCGACGAACGCCTCGCAGAGCAGTGCCACCAACGCTCCCGCGCAGAGTGCTCAGAACGGGGAATCGCCGAAGGCGGCCGACGACAAGGCGGGAGCGTCCGATACGTCGAAGACCACCGTCTCCGAGCCGGGTGCCTCCGCGGACGCGAAGGCGCCTCAGAGCGACAAGTCCTACACGATGACGCCGTCGAAGCCCGAGGAGGGCCGGGTCGTGGCCGGCTCCAAGGGAACGACCCCGATCTCCGGCACCCCGACATCGGGGAACAGCGAGGGCGGGCAGGGTGCCGGCGAGAAGCCGGCCGGCGTCGATCCTGGCGCCAAGCCCGGCGCCGCGCCCGGAGCGAACTGACATGGCCCTCGCCGATCGCGACCGCATCTTCACAAATATCTACGGCTTCCATTCGCCAGGACTCGAGGCTGCGCGTCAGCGCGGTGCGTGGGACGGCACGAAATTCATCCTGGATCAGGGGATCGACTGGATCATCAACGAGATGAAGGCGTCCGGCCTTCGCGGCCGGGGCGGGGCGGGTTTTCCGACCGGGCTCAAGTGGTCTTTCATGCCCAAGGAGGTCAGCGAGCGGCCGCACTACCTCGTGGTCAACGCCGACGAATCCGAGCCCGGCACCTGCAAGGACCGGGAGATCATGCGGCACGATCCGCACCTCCTGGTCGAGGGCTGCATGATCGCGTCCTTCGCGATGCGCGCGCATGCCTGCTACATCTACATCCGCGGCGAGTACATCGCCGAGCGCGACGCGCTCCAGCGCGCGGTCGACGAGGCTTACGAGGCCCGGCTCATCGGCAAGGACAACGTCCACGGCTACCCGTTCGACCTCTATGTACACCATGGCGCGGGCGCCTATATCTGTGGCGAAGAGACGGCGCTGCTGGAGAGCCTCGAAGGCAAGAAGGGCATGCCGCGGCTGAAGCCGCCGTTCCCGGCCAATATGGGCCTGTACGGTTGCCCGACGACGGTGAACAACGTCGAATCGATCGCGGTCGCCGGGACGATCCTACGCCGCGGCGGGGCGTGGTTCGCCGGACTCGGCACGAAGAACAACACGGGCACCAAGCTCTTCTGCGTCTCGGGGCATGTGAACGAGCCCTGCAACGTCGAGGAGGTGATGGGCATCACCTTCCGCGAGTTGATCGACCGTCATTGTGGCGGCATGCGCGGCGGGTGGGACAACCTGTTGTGCTCGATCCCGGGCGGCTCCTCGGTGCCGCTCGTGCCGGCCGAGCAGATCATTGACGCGCCGATGGATTTCGACACGTTGCGCAACCTGAAGTCGGGGCTCGGGACGGCGGCCGTGATCGTGCTCGACAAGTCGACCGACATCGTGCGTGCCATCGCCAGGATCTCGTACTTCTATAAGCACGAGAGCTGCGGCCAGTGCACGCCGTGTCGCGAAGGCACGGGTTGGATGTGGCGCGTGCTGTCGCGCATGGCCGAAGGCCGGGCGCAGCGCCGCGAGATCGACCTCCTGCTGGAGGTCACGACGCAGGTCGAGGGTCACACGATTTGCGCACTCGGCGACGCGGCCGCCTGGCCGATTCAGGGCCTGATTCGGCACTTCCGGCCCGAGATCGAACGGCGCATCGACCTTTATTCGACCAACCCGCATTCCGAGCCCGTTCTCATGGCGGCGGAGTAGCGGTGGTGGCGGATCGCGAGCGGGTGATCGAACGTCCTCAGCGGATCGAGGCGGAACTCGACGATCATTCCGTCCGATCCGAGCACGAGAGAGCGCGGCGGGATCTGCGCCAATCGGCGTCATGGCCGGGCTTGGCCAGGCTATCCACATATCCGAAACAATGCATTTTCGTGGATGGCCGGGCCAAGCCCGGTCATGACGGACAGAGAACATGACCAAGATCGTCGTCGACGGCACCGAGGTTGACGTCCCGGCCGACTACACGCTGCTCCAGGCGTGCGAGGCGGCGGGCGCCGAGATCCCGCGCTTCTGCTTCCACGAGCGGCTGTCCATCGCGGGCAACTGCCGCATGTGTCTCGTCGAGCTCAAAGGCGCGCCGAAGCCCGTCGCGTCCTGCGCCTGGGGCGTGCGCGATTGCCGACCCGGCCCGAACGGCGAGCCGCCGACGGTCGTGACGAAATCGCCCATGGTGAAGAAGGCGCGCGAGGGGGTGATGGAGTTCCTCCTCATCAACCATCCGCTGGATTGCCCGGTCTGCGACCAGGGCGGCGAGTGCGACCTCCAGGATCAGGCCATGGCCTACGGGGTCGACACGACGCGCTTCCACGAGAACAAGCGGGCGGTCCACGACAAGTATATCGGGCCGCTCGTCAAGACATCGATGAGCCGCTGCATCCACTGCACGCGCTGCATCCGCTTCGTGTCCGAGGTCGCGGGCGTTCCCGACCTCGGTGCGACCGGCCGCGGCGAGGACATGGAGATCACGACCTACCTCGAACACGCGATGAGTTCGGAGCTTCAGGCGAACGTCGCGGACCTCTGTCCGGTCGGCGCGCTGACCCACAAGCCGCAAGCCTACAACACGCGCCCGTGGGAATTGACGAAGACGGCCTCGATCGACGTCATGGACGCGGTCGGCTCGAACATCCGCGTCGACGCGCGGGGTCGCGAGGTGATGCGCGTGCTGCCGCGCGTCAACGAGGCGATCAACGAGGAGTGGATCTCCGACAAGACGCGCCAGCACGTCGACGGGCTTCGGCTCCAGCGGCTCGACCGTCCGTTCCTGCGCGAGAACGGCCGTCTCCGCCCGGCGACCTGGCCCGAAGCCTTCGGGGCGATCGCGGCCCGGCTGAAGGGCGCGGACCCGAAGCGGGTCGGCGCCATCGCGGGCGATCTCGCGGCCGTCGAGGAGATGTTCGCGCTGAAGCTGCTTATCGAGAGTCTCGGCTCCGCGAATATCGATTGCCGACAGGACGGCACCGCGCTCCACCCGGCGCACGGACGGGCCTCGTACCTCTTCAACCCGGCGATCGCCGGGATCGAGCAGGCGGACGCGATCCTGATCGTCGGGGCGAACCCGCGGCTCGAAGCCGCGATCCTGAACGCGCGCATTCGTAAGCGCTGGCGAGTAGCGCTCCCACCCATCGGCCTGATCGGCGAGCCGGTCGACCTGACCTATCCCTACCTGCATCTCGGGGCAGGTCCCGACACGCTGGGCGAACTCGCGGCCGGCCGTCACTCATTCCTGGACGTGCTCAAGGGCGCCGCGCGGCCGCTCGTCATCGTGGGAGCCGGCGCACTGAACCGCCCCGATGGGGCAACGCTTCTCTCCGCTATCGCGGGTCTCGCGACCACGATCGGTGCGGTGGCGGAGGGTTGGAACGGCCTCGGCATCCTACACGGGGCGGCGTCGCGCGTCGGCGCGCTCGATATCGGCTTCGTACCGGGGGAGGGCGGCTTGGACGCGCTCGCCATGGCGAAGCCTGGCGCGCTCGACGTTCTGTTCAATCTCGGCGCCGACGAGATCCAGATCGGGGCCGGGGCCTTCGTGGTCTATCAGGGAACGCATGGCGACCGCGGGGCGCATCGTGCCGACGTGATCCTGCCAGGCGCGGCCTATACGGAGAAGTCCGGCACCTACGTGAACCTGGAGGGCCGCCCGCAGACGACGAACCGCGCCGTGTTCCCGCCGGGCGATGCGCGCGAGGACTGGGCGATCCTGCGCGCCCTCTCGGACGGTCTCGGCAAGAGGTTGCCCTTCGACAGCCTCGCGACACTTCGCAAGGTGCTCTACGCCGCGCAGCCGCATCTCGCCCGACTCGAACAGGTCGAGCCGGCTGACGGGGCGGCCGCGCTGTCGACGCTGGCGGGGCTGGGCGGATCGCCGTCCTCCGACCGGTTCGGCATGTCGGTGCGGGACTTCTTCCTGACGAACCCGATCGCGCGCGCCTCCCGCGTCATGGCCGAGTGCTCGGCGCTGGCGACGGCTGGGCCTGTGCTGGTGGCGGCGGAGTAGATGCGATGAGCGTCGCCGACATCATCCTCCTGGTCCTGCTGACTGTCGTGAAGAGCGCGGTCCTGCTCGTCGCGCTCCTCGTCTTCATCGCCTTCGCGCTCTACGCCGACCGCAAGGTGTGGGCGGCGGTGCAGCTCAGGCGCGGCCCGAACGTGGTCGGGCCGTTCGGCCTGCTACAGAGCTTCGCGGACTTGACGAAATTCTTCGTCAAGGAGCCGCTGATCCCGGCCTCCGCCAACAAGGGCGTGTTCCTGCTGGCGCCACTCGTCTTCGCGACGGTGTCGCTCGCCGCCTGGGCGGTCATCCCGATCGCGGATGGTTGGGCGGTGGCGGACATCAATGTCGGCGTCCTTTACCTCTTCGCGGTGTCATCGCTCGGCGTGTACGGCGTCATCATGGGTGGATGGGCGTCGAACTCGAAATACCCGTTTCTCGGCGCGCTGCGGTCGACGGCCCAGATGGTGTCCTACGAGGTCTCGATCGGCTTCGTGATCGTCACCGTGCTGCTCTGCGCCGGCTCCCT
>CAHJXE010000089.1 GCA_903644085.1 Hyphomicrobiales bacterium | reverse complement strand
GGCCCGCGAGCAGCACCCTTGCCCGCGAGCAGCACCGAACCCCTGGAGGCAAGAATGGCCGACCATGCCCAGTACCTGACACTCGGCCTCGACCGCGAGGTCTTCGGCATCGACATCCGCAACGTGCGCGAGATCCTCGACATGCGCCCGATCAGCAGGTTGCCGCACGCGCCGCCCTTCCTGGTCGGGATCATCGACGTGCGGGGCACCAGCTACCCGATCGTCGACCTGCGCACGAAGCTCGGGATGCCCGCCATCCCGGCGACGCCCGCGACCCGCATCATCATCCTGGACGTCTCCATCAAGGGGCGCACGACGGGGGTCGGGTTCGTGGCGGATTGCGTGTTCGAGGTGACCGGCCTCGACGACGACACGATGAGCGCAGCCCCCGATGTCGGAGGTGACTGGCAATCCACGTACATCGCGGGGATCGGCCGCAAGCAGGACGGCTTCGTGGTCGTGTTCGATCTCGAGCGGCTCATGGAGGCGACCGACCTCTCCCACGTCGCCACCACGACGGCGCCAGCCGCCGCGGCGCCAGCCGCCGCCAGGGCGGCCTGATCCCACATGGACGCGAACCAGAGCCAGCTGAGCGAGCGTCACTTCCGGTCGATCGCGCATCTGATCGAGACGAGGATCGGCATCCAGATGCCCGCCGCCAAGCGCACGATGGTGGAGGGCCGGTTGCGCAAGCGGGTCCGGGCGCTGGGTCTCGCGGACCTCAACGCCTATGCGACCCACGTCTTCGACGAGGACGGCCTCGACGGGGAGTTCATCCATCTCGTGGACTGCGTGACCACGAACAAGACGGACTTCTTCCGCGAACCTGCCCATTTCCGGTTCCTGCGCGAGGTCGCGGTGCCGGGCCTCGTGCGGGCGCGGCGCGGGTGCGGGGAGCCGGCGAGGCTCAAGATCTGGAGTTCCGCCTGTTCGACGGGCGCGGAGGCCTACACGATCGCCATGGTGCTCGCCGACATGCAGCGCGACCCCGCGCTCGGCCGCTTCATATTCTCGATCCTGGGAACGGACATCTCGACGGACGTGCTCGCGCAGGCGAAGCGCGCGGTCTACCCGCGCGACATGGTCTCTCCCGTGCCGCGGGAGATGGCCGGGCGGTACCTGCTCTGGCCGCGCGAGGAGGGCCGCAACGAGGTCCGCATCGCGCCCGAGATCAGGCAGCGCGCGACGTTCATGCGCCTCAACCTCATGGACGCGAGCTACGAGGTCGACCGTGACGTCGACATCGTCTTCTGTCGCAACGTCCTCATCTATTTCGACAAAACGACCCAGCGTGCCGTCATTGACAAGCTGCGGTCCCACCTGCGGCCGGGCGGCTACCTGCTGTTGGGACACTCCGAATCCATGGCGGGGGGCCCCAACATGGCGATGCGGCAGGTCCTCCCGACCGTCTACCAGGCCTGACACGTGATGCATCGGGTGCAGCCATGACCGACACCAGACCGATCCAGGTTCTCGTGGTGGACGATTCCGCCTCCGTGCGGCACATCCTCACGTCGCTGCTCGCCGACGATCCCGGGATCGAGGTCTCGGCGGTCGCCGATCCCTTCGCGGCCGCCCGGCGCATGCAGGACGCGCTCCCGGACGTGATCATCCTGGACATCGAGATGCCGCGCATGGACGGGCTCACGTTCCTGCGCAAGATCATGTCTCAGCGACCGATCCCGGTCATCATCTGCTCCACCCTGACGGAGGCCGGATCGACGACGCTGTTCGACGCGCTCGAGGCCGGCGCGGTCGACGTCCTGCCGAAGCCCCGCGTCGACACGCGCCAGTTCCTCATGAGCTCCGGCGCGCTCGTGCGGGACGCGGTGCGGGCCGCCGCGATCTCGAAGGTCGGCCGCCGACCTGCGCGCCGGCCCACGGTGGAGAAGAAGCTGACGGCCGACGTCATGATGCCGCCGCCGGTCGCGCGTCGCCATGCTGCGGCCGCGACCGGGCTCGTCGTGTGCATCGGCGTCTCGACCGGCGGGACGGAGAGCCTGCGCGAGGTCCTCGAGACCATGCCGGCCGCCTGTCCGCCGATCGTGGTGGTGCAGCACATGCCGGAGAAGTTCACCGCCGCCTTCGCGCGTCGCCTCGACGGCATCTGCGCGATGGAGGTGAAGGAGGCCGAGAACGACGACGCGGTGCTGCCCGGACGGGTGCTGATCGCGCCCGGCAACCTGCACACGCTGCTGCAGCGCGCCGGCTCACGCTACCACGTGGCGATCAAGGACGGGCCGCCCGTCTCCCGCCACCGCCCCTCCGTCGACGTCCTGTTCAGGTCTGCCGCCCAGTATGCCGGGCCGAACGCGCTCGGCATCATCATGACCGGCATGGGCGACGACGGCGCGAACGGACTGCTCGAGATGCGCAAGGCCGGAGCCCGAACGCTCGCGCAGAGCGAGGAGAGCTGCATCGTGTTCGGGATGCCCAAGGAGGCGATCGAGCGCGGCGCGGCCGAGCGCGTCGTGCATCTCGACCGCATCCAGGGCGAGATTATGCGCGCGGGCGTCGCGTCCCAGCTGGAGCCGGCCTCGTGAACGCCTGCGACGATCTCCGGCCGATCCTGAGCCCGATCGCCGCCACGGCGGCGTCGATCGAGGGCGCCTTCCTCAAGGCCGGGGACGCGCTCGGCCGCGGGCTCGCGATCTTCGAGCAGCTCGGATCGGGCCTGTCCTCGCTCTCGGGCGAGCTGGACGAGGGCGCGATGGGAGCCGCCACCGTGTCCATCGGGCGAGTGGCGGACGAACTCGTGGCGTTCAGCGCGCACCTGCCCCGGGACAGCGCGACGCTCGCCGACCTGCACGCGTGCGCCAAGAGCGTCTCCTCGCGTCTCGATCGCCTGATCGAGAGCATGCGCATGATGACTGTCCTGACCCGGTCCGCCCGGATCGAGGCCGTCATCTTCGACACCAAGGGCGCCGAGTTCGTCGACTTCACGCAGGAGATCGGTCAGCTCATGCGCCAAGTCCAGGCCAAAGTGGTGACCTGCTCGCGCGAGCACGCGAAGCTGGTCGACATCCTGGGCGCCGCCGCGCGGGCGCAGGAGACCCTGGACCGCGATTACCGCGAGAAGCTCCTCGCGATGGCGAGCGACCTGCAGGCGACCTTCGCGACGATCCAGGATCGACGCCACCGCGGTGCGGGGGCCGCCCGGGACCTCGTGGCCCGCTCCGCCGAGATCGCGAGCGCGGTGCGCACCGCCATCATGTCCCTGCAGTCGGGCGACAGCACGCGCCAGCGTCTCGAGCACGTGCACCAGGGCGTCGAGCTGGCGATGACGCCTCCCGTGACCTCGCACGAGGAGGCGGAAGCCGTCCGCGCGCTCATGTACCGCCTCCAGGCCGCCCAGCTTCGCGACGCGGTCCTGTCCTTCGAGGACGATGTCAGGGCAATCGACGGGTCGCTGGAGCGGCTCGTCCTCGACGCGCGCGACCTCGTGGCGCTCGGTCATGCCATCTACGGCGACGACGGCTCCGATAGATCCTTCCTCCACACGTTCGGGGAGAGGCTGTCCAAGGCCGCGATCGTCATCGGGCGTTGCGCGGAGGCGCGGGCCAACGTGGGCGGCATCCTCGTATCCATGCGCGACCTCATCCGGGATCTCCACAGCACGATCTCCGACCTGAACGGCGTGATCATTGACGTGGTGCTCATCGGCATGAATGCCGGGTTGAAGGCCGGCCGGCTGGGCCTGGAGGGCCGCAGCCTCGTGGTGATCGCCCAGGAGCTGAAGACCACCGCGACCGCGATCGCGACCGAGGCCGAAAGCCTGCTCCCCGTCTTCGAGAGCTTGCAGACGATGTCGCGACGGCTCGACGTGCCGACCGGCGGGTCTGACCACGACATCAATACGGATGTCGCGGCGATTCTCGACACGCTGAAGGCGGGGGGCGCCCGGCTCGCCTCCCAGCTTGCCGTCCTGGATCGAGCGGGGCGGGTCTTCCAGGGCGAGCTCGTCCACGCGCGCGGCGATTTTGCCCGGGTCCTGGAGACGCGCTCCGCCCTGGAGGATGCGGCCACGGATCTCGACGAGCGCGACTGGGCGACGGGTTCCGGCCTCGACGTGGAGGACGCGGCGCGCGTCGTCGATGGGCTGATGGCGGCCCGCTACACGATGGCGCGCGAGCGCGACATCCACGCGGAGATCCTCGGCGTTCGCGACGCCCGGGACGAGACGCCCCGGGGAGAGCTCATGGAGGCCGGCGAGCTGGCCGACGTCCTGTTCTGAGGCGCGACAGAGCCGTGTTGTCTGTCTGGTAATCTGATCGTCGGATATTCGGTTTGAAATAGACGTTCTCGGATCCGCGCTGGTCTGGATCGAAGCCTTCTCGGAGTTGATCGCCAGGGCGACGGTCCATCAGGATGCTCGTCCGTAGCAGGGGGGCAGGGGTGAGGGCTTTGATCGTCGACGACAGCGTCTCGATGTTGTCGCACATGAAGTCGCTCGTGGAATCGACGGGCGACCTCTCCTGCTTCGCCTATACCGATCCGGTACGGGCGTTGGACGCCGCGCGGACCACGACCTTCGACATCGCGTTGATCGACTACAACATGCCGGTCATGGACGGCATCGAGCTGATCCGATGCTTGCGCGACATGCCGGACTACGCTCAGGTACCCATCGTGATGATCACGACGAGCATCGACGAGGACGTGCGCATCCGGGCGCTCGAGGCGGGCGCGACGGACTTCCTGCCGAAATCACCGCTCGCGGCGGAGCTGAAGGTCCGCGTCCGCAACCTCATCAAGATGTCGAGCGCGGTGCGCAAGCTGAACGATCAGGCGGCGAGCCTCGCCCAGGACGTCGAGGCTGCCACGCGGGCGCTCCTCGTGCGCGAGGAAGAGATGATCTTCCGTCTCTCGCTCGCGCTCGAGTATCGCGACAACGACACGGGCGGCCACACGTTGCGCGTCGCCGCCTATAGCCAAGTCATCGCGCAGCGGCTGGGGCTCCGTCCGGCGACCTGCCGCGCCATCTTCCTCGCATCCCCGTTGCACGATGTCGGCAAGGTCGCCATCCCGGACGCCATCTTGCTGAAACCGGGACGCCTCGACACCGAAGAGTTCGAGATCATCAAGGGCCACGCGACGATCGGCGAGCGGATCCTCGGCGGGAGCTCGTCCGATCTCATTCAGCTCGCGGCCGAGATCGCGGGCGGGCATCATGAGCGCTGGGACGGCAGCGGCTACCCGCTCGGGCTCGCGGGACACATGATCCCGCTCGCCGCCCGGATCGTGGCGATCGCGGACGTCTTCGACGCGCTCACCACGGACCGGCCCTACAAGACCACGATGTCGATCGAGGACGCGCTCGCCTATATCGAGAACGAGCGTGCCCGGCACTTCGACCCGACCTGCGTCGACGCCTTTCTGGCCGGCCGCGACGACATCCTGATCATCAAGCTCGGAACCCGGCCGGACGCGATGGCCGCCTAACGGCCGTAGCTGTTCATCGTCAGGAGCTCGTAGGTCGCCACGGGATCGCCGGCGGAATCGGTGACGGCGACGGCCCAGCGCACCTCGCCGTACTCGGCCGTGCGGGGCGTCTTCGCCTTCACGGTCAGCGCGACCTGGATCGACTGCCCGGGCGAGACGGGCTTCAGGAAGCGCAGGTTGTCGAGGCCCGTATTGGCCAGGACCGGGCCTGCCGCGGGATCGACGAACAGCCCCGCCGCGAAGGACAGGATCAGGTAGCCGTGCGCGACGCGGCCCGGGAAGAACGGGTTCGCGGCCGCCGCCGCCTCGTCCATGTGGGCGTAGAACGTGTCGCCCGTAAACGCCGCGAAATGCTCGATATCCTCCAGCGTGATCGTGCGCGGCGCGGTGTTCAGCGTCGTGCCGATCTCCAGCTCCCCATAGGTCATCCGGAACGGGTGGACGCCCCCGGTCGGCTGCGGCGCGCCCGGAAGCCAGCGGTTCACGACCGCCGCCAGCGTGCGCGGGCTCCCCTGCAGGGCGCTGCGCTGCATGTAGTGCTTGACGCCCCGGACCCCGCCCATCTCCTCGCCGCCGCCCGCGCGGCCGGGTCCTCCGTGCACCAGCATGGGCAGAGGCGAGCCGTGCCCGGTCGATTCCCGCGCGCAGTCGCGGTCGATCGTCACGATGCGCCCGTGGAAGGCCGCCGCGCCCAGGATGAAACGCCGGGCGATCGCCGGGTCGTAGGTGAAGAGCGAGAGCGCCAGCGAGCCCTTGCCGTGGTTCGCGAGCGCGACCGCGTCGTCGAGGTCGCGGTACGGCATCAGCGTCGCGACGGGCCCGAACGCCTCCAGGTGATGCACGCGCTCGCATGCCCACGGGTCGTCCGCCCGGAAGAGCAGCGGCGAGATGAAAGCGCCGGATGCCGCCGCCGCGCCCGTCACCTCCACGTGGTCGATGTCGCCGAAGACGAGGCGCGCCTCCTTCGACAGTTCCCGGGCGCGGGCTCGGACGTCGTCGAGCTGCGCGCGGCTGACGAGCGCCCCCATGGTGACGCCCTCGGCCTGGGGGTCGCCGACCACGACCTTGGCGAGGCGGGCGCGCAGCGCCTCCTCGGCGGCGTCGAGATGGGCGGCCGGCACGAAGGCGCGCCGGATGGCGGTGCATTTCTGCCCCGCCTTGGTGGTCATCTCGGCCGCGACCTCCTTGACGAAGAGGTCGAATTCGGGGCTCCCGGGCGCGGCGTCCGGCCCGAGCACGGAGGCGTTGAGGCTGTCGCGCTCCGCCACGAAGCGCACGGCCTCGCGCACGATGGCCGGATGGGACTGGAGCTTCGCGGCCGTGTCGGCCGAGCCCGTGAAGGACACGACGTCCTGGCCCGTCAGGTGGTCGAAGAGGTCGCCGACCGAGCCCGAGATCAGCTGCAGCGCGCCTTCTGGCAGGACGCCGCTCTCGATCATGATGCGGAAGGCCGCGACCGCCACGTAGGCGGTTGCGGAGGCGGGCTTCACGATCGCCGGCACGCCCGCGAGCAGCGTCGGCCCGAGCTTCTCCAGCATGCCCCAGACGGGAAAGTTGTAGGCGTTGATGTGGAGTGCCGCGCCCTGGAGCGAGGTGTAGACGTGCTGGCCGATGAAGGTGCCGCGGCGCCCGATCGGCTCAACGTCGCCGTCGATCAGGATCGTGTCGTCCGGCAGTTCGCGCCGGCCCTTGGACGCGGTCGTGAAGAGCGTGCCCGCCCCGCCCTCGATGTCGATCCAGCCATCCGTGCGCGTCGCGCCCGTGAACCAGGAGAGCGTGTAGAGCTCCTCCTTGCGCGCCATCACGGCCTCGGCCAGCGCCTTGATCATGCGGGCGCGGGCGTGGAACGTCATCGCGCGCAAGGCGGGACTGCCGACGGTGCGGGCGTGATGCAGCATGCCCCCGAAGTCGAGGCCGGCGCTGCCGCCCTGCGCCACCACCTCGCCCGTCACGGCGGAGCGGACGGGCGCGGGCGCGCCCGCGCCCGCCACCCAGGCACCGCGGGCGTAGTTCAGCAGAGTCGAGATCACGGGGCGTCCTTCGTCGGGGGTCAGCGACCGGTGAAGATGGCGGGGCGCTTGCCCATGAACGCCGCGACGCCCTCCTGGTAATCCGCGCTGGCGCCGAGCTCGCGCATGGCGTCGCGCTCGAGGTCCAGCGCGTCGGACAGCGTGTGCAGCGAGGATTGGCGGATCAGCCGTTTCGTCGCCGCGAGTCCCCGGGTCGGGCCGGACGCGAACTTCGCGGCGAGCGCCGACGCCTCGGCCCCGAGCGCGTCGTCGTCGACGCAGCGCCAGATCATGCCCCAGCTCTCGGCCTTCTCGGCGGAGAGCGGCTCGCCGGTCAGCGCCAGCCCCATCGCGCGGGCGAGGCCGACGAGGCGCGGCAGGACCCAGGTGCCGCCCGAATCCGGGATCAACCCGATATGCGCGAAGGACTGGATGAACGTGGCCGAGCGCGCCGCCAGCACGACGTCGCAGGCGAGCGCGATGTTGGCGCCCGCGCCCGCCGCGACCCCGTTGACCGCGCAGACGATCGGCTTCGGGAGTTCCGTCAGGTGCCGGATCAGGGGCGCGTAGTAGCGCTCGACCGATTGGCCAAGATCCACGGACGCGTCGCCGGGCGCGACCGCGCGGTCGGACAGGTCCTGGCCGGCACAGAAGCCGCGACCGACGCCCGTCAGCAGCAGCGCCCGGACCGTCGCGTCGCTCTCGACGACGGTCAGCGCGTCCGCGACCTCTTCGTGCATCTGGACCGTGAAGCTGTTCAGGCGGCCCGGACGGTTCAGCGTCAGCCGCGCGACACCGTCGACCGCCTCGAAGATGATGGTCTCGTAGGCCAGGGCGACCTCCCATTTGGGCGATAGACTGCCCGGTCGGTCTATTATTGGCAACCCTCGGGCGACCCGATAGACCGCTCGTCGCCGCCCGCGCACGGGCCGGAGGACCGCAGTTGGTCCCGGAGGACCGCACATGGTCGAGGTGACGCCCCGCCGGATCGCCGAGCACATGATGTCGCGAGAAGGCGCGGCGCCCGCCTGGGGGCTCGTCCTGGAGGAGGCCCGCGCCGGTTACGCCCGGGTCCGCATGACGCTGCGGACGGACATGCTGAACGGCTTCGGCGGCGCGCATGGCGGGATGATCTTCGCGCTCGCCGACTCGGCCTTCGCGTATGCCTGCAATTCCCACAATGCCGCGACCGTGGCGGCCCAGGCCTCGATCGTGTTCCTGGCGTCGCCCAAGGTCGGCGATGTCCTCGTGGCCGAAGCGCGGGAGGAGGCGCTGGTCGGACGCAGCGGCGTCTATGCTGTCGCGGTCCGCACTCGTGAGGGTGCCGACATCGCGCACTTCCAGGGGCTGTCCCGCACCGTCGGTGGCCCTGTCCTCGGAACGGCGGATCGCGACGCCGGTTGATCTGATACGCCCAGCCGAATTCATTGACCGATCGGTCGGGAAATCGTATATGAAGGTCTCGTCAGGGAGCGCTGCCATGTACACGACCGAGCTCAGCAAGTCCGACATCGGCATGAAGTCCGATCGTACGAAGTCGGGTCCGGTCGCGGTGGAAGACGCAGCCTTGCTGGATGCCTTCGAGGCGCGCGTCGCGGCCGACGAGTTCATCGAGCCGAAGGACTGGATGCCGGAGGCCTACCGTCGCACGCTCGTGCGTCAGATCTCGCAGCACGCCCACAGCGAGATCGTCGGCATGCTGCCGGAGGGCGCGTGGCTGACCCGAGCCCCGTCGCTGCGCCGCAAGGCGGTGCTGCTCGCCAAGGTCCAGGACGAGGCGGGCCACGGCCTCTACCTCTACTGCGCGGCCGAGACGCTGGGCACCAGCCGCGAGCAGATGACGGAGGCGCTGAACGCCGGCAAGGCGAAGTACTCGACCATCTTCAACTACCCGACGCTCACCTGGGCTGATATCGGCGCCATCGGCTGGCTGGTCGACGGCGCGGCGATCATGAACCAGGTGCCGCTGCAGCGCACGAGCTACGGCCCCTACGCGCGCGCCATGGTGCGCGTGTGCAAGGAGGAGAGCTTCCACCAGCGCCAGGGCTACGAGATCATGATGGCGATGGCGAACGGCACGCCCGCCCAGCGCGAGATGGCGCAGGACGCGCTGAACCGCTGGTGGTGGCCGTCGCTGATGATGTTCGGCCCGCCGGACGAGAACTCGCCCAACACCGCCCAGTCGATGCGCTGGCGCATCAAGCGCGACACGAACGACGAGTTGCGCCAGAAGTTCGTCGACATCACCGTGCCGCAGGCGACCTATCTCGGCCTGACCGTGCCGGATGCCGACCTTACGTGGAACGACGAGACCGGCCGGCACGATTACGGCGCGATCGACTGGGAGGAGTTCTACGCGGTCGTGCGCGGCGAGGGACCGGTCGCGAAGGAGCGCATGAAGGCGCGCCGCGAAGCCTGGGCCGAGGGCGCCTGGGTGCGCGAGGCGGCGCAGGCCTACGAGGCGAAGCGCGCCGCGCGCCTCGCGGCCTGAGCGGAGCCGGGTCGATGGACACCGCCGCGACGAAGCGGGACTGGCCGCTCTGGGAGGTCTTCATCCGCTCGCGCGGGGGCCTCTCCCACAAGCACGTGGGCTCGGTCCACGCGCCCGATCCCGAACTCGCGATCCGTCATGCCCGTGACGTCTATACCCGGCGCATGGAGGGCGTGAGCCTATGGGTGGTCAGGTCGAGCGACATCGTGGCGTCCGATCCCGCGCAAGCCGGCGAGATGTTCGAGCCCGCCGAGAGCAAGGTCTACCGCCACCCGACCTTCTACGACATTCCCGACATCGTGAAGCACATCTGAGATGCCCTCGCTTCCGACCATTGAGGCTGACGTCCAGACCCGCGCGGAGCACGCCTCGCATGCGGGCGCTTTCGACGCGCCGCACGCCGAGCCGCCGCGCGACCATCGCCTGTTCGAGTACCTGCTGCGGCTCGGCGACGACAGCCTCGTGCTGGGCCAGCGACTGACCGAGTGGTGCGGCCGCGCCCCGGCGCTCGAGGTCGACCTCTCGCTCGCGAATATCGGGCTCGACCTCATCGGACAGGCGACGCTGCTGCTGGAATTCGCGGCCGAGCTGGAGGGGGCGGGTCGCAGCGCCGACCGCATCGCGTTCCACCGCGACGCCCTCGGGTTCCGCAACTGCTTGCTCGTCGAGCAGCCGAACGGCGACTTCGCCCAGACGATGGCGCGCCAGTTCCTCTTCTCGACGCTGCAACTCGCCCTCATGGAGGGGCTGACGCGCTCGGCCGAGCCGCGGCTCGCGGCGATCGCCGCGAAGGCCGTGAAGGAGGTGCGCTACCACGTCGAACTCGCCTC
>CAHJXE010000088.1 GCA_903644085.1 Hyphomicrobiales bacterium | reverse complement strand
GTAGTCGGTGCCGAGCACCTGCATCGCGCCCCGGAGATAGAGCGCGGTGATCGCCCGGCCGCGTTGTGGCCGGCACCGAGGCCGATGCACTGGTGCAGAGGCGCCGGTATCAGCCGGTGCATCAGGAGCGCCGCCGAGGCCGTGTTGCCGATCCCCATCTCGCCCACCGCGATCGCGTCAGCGCCGCCCGCCACCGCCTCGATCGCGAGCCGCACGCCGCGCGCGAGCGCGTCGCGCACCTCCGCCGAGGTCAGCGCGGGCTCGGTCGCGGCGTTGCGCGTGCCCGCGCGGATCTTCTCGTCCCGCAGCGCCGGATGAGGAGCGAGCTCAGCCGCGACGCCCGCATCGACGAC
This sequence comes from Hyphomicrobiales bacterium, assembly GCA_903644085.1. Classification (GTDB taxonomy): domain Bacteria; phylum Pseudomonadota; class Alphaproteobacteria; order Rhizobiales; family Beijerinckiaceae; genus Enterovirga. The sequence goes on along the minus strand of CAHJXE010000088.1, from coordinate 10,446 downwards.
CAGGACATCGACGCCGACGGTCGCGGCGATCGCGTTGACGCTCGCCCGCCCGGCGAGGAACGTTCGCACCATCGCGGCCGTCACGGATGACGGGTAGCTCGATACGCCCTCCTGGTTCAGCCCGTGGTCGGCCGCGAAGATCAGGAGAGCGACCTTCTCGATCCGCGGTTCGAGCGTGTTCCCGATGAGCCCCAGCCGGATCGCCAACTCCTCCAGGCGACCGAGCGAGCCCGGCGGCTTCGCCCGGCCGTCCACGAGGGCGCGCAGGCGCGACTCGAGCGCGCGGTCGAGCACGGGCACGTCCGGCAGATCGGGATGAGGGGTATCGGAATCCATCGGACCCTATCGCCGGAGTGGCGGCGTCTGGCAACGTGCGCCACGGGACGAGGACGTGATCGCGCGCGGCTTCGGCGCACAAGCGTATCGCTCCGCGCGGCGCCGGACCGTCAGTAGAGACGCGTCCGGTAGCCCTCCTCCATGATCGTCTCGGCCTCCTCGACCTCGATCCTGCGCGTCTGCTCGGCGAGGATGCGGCCGAGCGTCGGGAAGGTTCCGCGCTCGACCCGTGTCGCCGGATCCCAGAGCTTCGAGCGCATCAGCGCCTTGCCGCAATGGAAGAAGATCTCCTCGACCTCGACCAGGAGGCCGACCGTCGGGACCTTGCCCTGCGCGGCGAGCGGCCCGAGCAGGGTCGCGTCGCGGGTGATCCGGGCGGTTCCGTTGACCCGGAGCGTCTCGTTGATGCCGGGCACGAGGAAGATCAGCCCGACACCCGGCGCGGTCAGGATGTTGCCGAAGCTGTCGACCCGGTTGTTGCCGCGCCGGTCGGGGATCAGCAGCGTGCGGTCGTCGAGCACCTGGACGAAACCCGGCGCGTCGCCGCGCGGCGAGGCGTCCGCCCTGCCCTCGCGGTCCGAGCTCGCGAGGACGAGGAAGGGCGAAAGCGCGATGAAGTCGCGGCAGAACGCGTCGAGGCGCGTGACGACCTTGTGGACGGCAAGCGGGCTGATCTCGCCGAAATGGGAGCGCAGCTCGTCCCCGTCCTGGATCGCGGTCCCGTCCTGCGGCGTCATCAGGTCCATGCGGTCGTCCTCGCGGCCGGCACGACGGACCGGCTGCCGCGATACTGGGCGAGAACGCCGCGGGACGCCAGCCGGTCGTCACATCGCGGAGACGAGGTCCGGCGCGGTCGAGCGGTCGTCCTTGGGGCGCTCGCTCTGGATGCCCTGCCCCTTGACGAGGTAGTGGATCGTCTCCGCGATGTTGGTCGAGTGGTCGCCGATCCGCTCCACGTTCTTCGCCACGAACAGGAGGTGGGCGCAGAACGAGATGTTGCGCGGATCCTCCATCATGTAGGTCAGGAGCTCGCGGAAGAGCGAGGTGTAGAGCGCGTCGACCGAGCCGTCGCGGCCCCACACGTCGAGCGCGCGCTCGAGGTCGTGCTGCGCGTAGGCGTCGAGCACGTCCTTCAGCTGCTCCGTCACGAGGTCGGCGATGTTCTGCACGCCGAGCACGATCTTCTCGGCCTGGAACCCGGCCGAGATCGCGAGCACGCGCTTGGCGCAGTTCTTCGCGAGGTCGCCGACCCGTTCGAGGTCGCCCGAGATGCGGATCGCGGACACGACCTCGCGCAGGTCGATCGCGAGCGGCTGGCGCCGCGCGATCGTCAGGATGGCACGCTCCTCCACGTCGCGCTGGAGCGCGTCGAGCCGGGTGTCGACCGCGATGACCGACTGCGCAAGCGGCGCGTCGCGGCGCACGAGGGCCGTCATGGCGTCGGCGAGCATGGCCTCCGCGATGCCGCCCATCTCGGCGATGGAGGAGCGCAGGTCGTTCAGTTCGGTGTCGAAGGAGCTGACGATGTGGGTGGCCATGATGTCCTCCTCGAGGTCTATTCGACGCAGATCCGGCCGCGAACCGGTTCCCACGTCTGCCGGATCGGCTGTCAGCCGAACCGGCCGGTGACGTAGTCGTGCGTCTGCTTCTTCGCCGGGTTCATGAACAGCCCGTTCGTCGGCCCGAACTCGACGACCTCGCCCAGATACATGAAGGCCGTGTACTGCGAGATGCGGGCCGCCTGCTGCATGTTGTGGGTCACGATCGCGATCGTGAACTCGGAGCGCAGTTGCTCGATCAGCTCCTCGACCTTGCCGGTGGAGATCGGGTCGAGCGCGGAGGTCGGCTCGTCGAGCAGGATCACCTCCGGGCCCTGCGCGACGGTGCGGGCGATGCAGAGCCGCTGCTGCTGGCCGCCCGACAGTCCCATGCCGGAGCCCTTCAGCTTGTCCTTCACCTCGCCCCAGAGCGCCGCCTTGCGCAGCGCGCTCTCGACGCGGACGTCGACCTCGGCCTTGGGGAGCTTCTCGTAGAGGCGCACCCCGAAGGCGACGTTGTCGTAGATCGACATCGGGAACGGCGTCGGCTTCTGGAACACCATGCCGACGCGCGAGCGCAGCTCGTTCACGTCGACGGAGGGCGACAGGATGTTGCGGCCGTCGAGGTTGATCTCGCCCGTCGCGCGCTGGTCCGGGTAGAGGCTGTAGATGCGGTTGAAGCAGCGCAGCAGGGTCGATTTTCCGCAACCCGACGGGCCGATCAGCGCCGTCACCTGCCGGTCGCGGAAATCCATCGAGATCGATTTCAGGCTATGGAAGTCGCCGTAGTAGAAATCGAGGTCGCGCACCGCGATGCGCGCCGGTGCGGTCGCGCCCTCGCGGTCGGGACGGGCCTGGACCGTGGCGCTGAGCGTGGTCATCGGGCGGCTTCCTTACGGATGAGGACGCGGGCGACGACCGACAGGACGAGGATGGTCGCCGTGATGATGAGGGCGCCCGCCCAGGCCAGTTCCTGCCAGTTGCCGTAGGGCGAGAGGGCGAACTGGTAGATCGTGACGGGCAGGTTGGAGACGCCGCCGGACAGCGTCGGGCTGAACCAGAAATTGTTGTTCAGCGCCGTGAAGAGCAGCGGCGCGGTCTCGCCCGCGATCCTGGCCATCGCCAGGATGATGCCGGTCACGATGCCCGAGCGCGCGGCGCGCCAGGTGACGAGCGTGATCACCTTGGAGTGCGGGGCGCCGAGCGCGGCAGCCGCCTCCCGCAGGCCGTTCGGCACGAGGCGCAGCATGTCCTCGGTCGTGCGCACGATGACCGGGATCGCGATGATCGCGAGCGCGATCGACCCCGCCCAGCCGGAATAGCCGCCGAAGGGCGCGACGAAGAGCGCGTAGACGAAGAGCCCGATCAGGATGGACGGGGCGGAGAGCAGGAGGTCGTTGATGAAGCGCACGAGCGCCGCGAGCTTCGAGGTGCGGGCATATTCCGCCAGATAGGTCCCGGCCAGGACGCCGATCGGGGTCGCGACCAGGATGCCGATGCCGGTGAGGATCAGCGAGCCCAGCATGGCGTTCGCGAGGCCGCCCCCCGTCGTGCCGGGGCCGGGCGTGATATTGACGAAGATGGCCGGCGTCAGCGCCGAAAGGCCGCGCACGAGCAGCATCGCGAGGATCCAGCCGAGCGCGAAGACCCCGATCACCGTGAACAGCGTGCAGCCGACCTTCAGCGTCCGGTCCGCGATCCGGCGTCCCGGGCGCACGCGGCCCCAGGCGACCTCGCGGGGCGCCGCGCCCGCCATCTCGGACGGGTTGAGGGTGGAGGTCGCCATGTCGATCTCCTCAGGCCCGCCCGACGCGCGCGATGAGGAGGCGCGCCGCGATCAGGATGGAGAAGGTGACGAGGAACAGGATGCAGCCGAGCGCGATGAGCGCGTTCAGCTGCATGCCGGAGGCCTCGTTGAACTCGTTCGCGATGCGCGACGCGATGGTCGAGCCCGGATCGAAGATCGAGGCCGAGAGGCGGTTCGCGTTGCCGACCACGAAGGTCACCGCCATCGTCTCGCCGAGCGCGCGGCCGAGCCCCAGCATGATCGCCCCGATGATCGCGACGCCGGCTTGCGGCAGGAGCACGTGGCGCACGACCTCCCAGGTGGTGCAGCCGATCCCGTAGGCGCTCTCGCGCAGCACGGGCGGGATCTGGTCCAGCATGTCGCGCACGATGGAGGCGATGAACGGGATGATCATGAGGGCCAGGATGATCCCGGCCGTGAAGATGCCGGTGCCGGAAGGCACGCGCGAGTAGAGGAGCGAGCCCACGACCGGCAGGCCCTCGACGACGTCGTTCAGCGGCATCTGGACCGAGCGCGCGACGAGCGGCGCGAAGACGAACAACCCCCACATGCCGTAGATGATCGACGGCACGGCCGCGAGGAGCTCGACCGCGGTCGCGATCGGGGTCTTCAGCCAACGCGGCGAGAGCTGGGTGAGGAAGATCGCGATGCCGATCGAGATCGGCACGCCGACCACGATCGCGATCACGGCCGACATCAGCGTGCCGGCGATCGCCGGCCAGGCCCCGAAGCGCTCCGCCCCGACGTTCCAGGACGAGCCCGACAGGAAGCCGAAGAAGCCGAACTCCCGGAAGGCCGGCCAGCCGCCGACCACCATCGAGCCGAGGATGCCCGCGAGCACCAGGAGCACGAGCATCGCGCTCGCGAAGTTCAGCGCCCGGAACACCGCCCCGGTGCCGGAGCTCCTGCGGCGCGGTGCGCCCGTCTTCGCGTAAGCCGTGACGCGGTCCGTACTCGCGACGAGCGACATGAAGCTAGCCCTGAGGGAAGACGAAGTGGGTGTGTTCAGGACGAGAGGCGGCTTCTACCGCCGACCTCGTCCTGAGGTGCCCGGTCGAAGACCGGGCCTCGAGGAGCCTGCCCCGGACTTGATCCGGGGACGATCCAGTCATCGCCGCCCTCCGTGCTTCGAGGCTCGACCTGCGGTCGAGCACCTCGGCATGAGGACCGGCACGACCTTCGATTATTGCGTCTTCACGTCCTTGAAGGCCGCGGCCCGGATGTCGTCCTCGACCTTGGCGGGCAGCGCCACGTAGTCGAGACCTTCGGCCAGCTTGCCGCCGCTCTTGAACGCCCACTCGAAGAACTTGACGACCTCGGCGGCGCGCTTCGGATCCTTCGGCTCGCGGGGGATCAGCACGAAGGTCGGGGCCGTGATCGGCCAGGACTTCGCGCCGGGCTGGCTCGTCAGCGAGATGCCCATGCCGGGCTGCGCCGACCAGTTCGCGCCGGCCGCCGCCGCCTCGAAGGCCGCCGCATCCGGGCCGACGAACTGGCCGTCGTGGTTCTTCAGCATCGTGGTCGCGAGGTGGTTCTGCTTCGCGTAGGCGTATTCGACGTAGCCGATCGCGTTCGGGACCTGCTTCACGGTCGCGGTCACGCCCTCGTTGCCCTTGCCGCCCTGGCCGACCGGCCAGTCGAGCGTCGTCCCCATGCCCAGCGCCTTCTGGAAGGCGGGCGAGCTCTCGGACAGGTAGGTCGTGAAGATGTTCGTCGTGCCCGACGCGTCCGAGCGGTAGACCGGGGTGATGTTCGCGTCCGGCAGCTTCACGCCGCCGTTCAGCGCCGCGATCTTCGGGTCGCTCCACTTCTTCACCGTGCCGGCGTAGATCTCGGCCAGCACGTCGCCCGTCAGCTTCACCTGACCGGCCTCGATGCCGGCGATGTTGACCACCGGCACGACGCCGCCGAGAACGGTCGGGAACTGCACGAGCCCGTCGCTCTTCAGCTCGTCGCCCTTGAGCGGCGCGTCTGTCGCGCCGAAATCGACGGTCCGAGCCTTGATCTGCCGGATGCCGCCGCCCGAGCCGATCGACTGGTAGTTCACGCTGATTCCGGTCGCGGCCTTATATGCCTCGGCCCATTTCGCGTAGACCGGGAAGGGGAAGCTCGCGCCCGCCCCCGTGATCTCCTGCGCGGACGCGCCGCCAGCGAAGGCTCCGCCGGCCAGAGCCGCCATGCAGACCGCCGTCAGGACAGAAATCCGTTTCATGCCAAACCTCCGTGGACCCGAGCCGGCGTTGTTCGCCGCTCGTCCCGCCACTTGGCGAGAGCCCTACCCGGCCCACGACAGCACCTCTATGACGCTTGCATGACGGTTGCGTGACACGGCCGGGCCCTCACGGGCTGAACACCAGGACCAGGAAGACGCAGAAGACCGAGAGATGCACCGCGCCCTCCAGCATGGTGGTCCGCGGCCCGGAGAAGGTCAGCGTGTTCAGGACGAGCGTCAGCGCGAGCAGGATCATGTTCGCGGGCGACAATCCCAGCACGACGGCCTGCCCCGTCGCGAGCCCGATGAGGAGCACGGCGGGTACGGTGAGGCCGAGCGTGGAGGCCGCGGCCCCGAGGCACAGGTTGATCGCGCGCGTCAGCTGGTTCGCCGAGACGGCCCGGACCGCGGAGATCGCCTCCGGGGTCAGCACGATGACCGCGATCATGATGCCACCGAGCGCGGTCGGCGCTCCGAGCGCCTCGATGCCGGCATCGAGCAGTTTCGCCAAGCTCTTCGACAGGATGACGATCGGCAGGATATTCGCCAGGAGCAACGCGAACAGCCGCCCGGTCCGGGCACGTGACGCCGGCCCGTGCGTGATCGCGGGCTCGGCGGGCACGGCCTCGTCCTCCCCGATCGGCCGGAAGAACCCCTCGTGGCGGCCCGTCTGGAGCCAGAGGAACAGGCCGTAGAGCCCGATCGTGAAGATCGAGAAGAACACCGACTGGACGCGCGATAGCGTGCCGGCCTCGGTCGTGGTGGTGAAGTTCGGCAGCACCAGGGCGATCACCGTGAGCGGCAGGATGACCGCGAGATACGCGCCGGCGCCCTGCAGGTTGTAGCTCTGCTGGTGATGGCGCAGCCCGCCGATCAGCAGGCCGAGCCCCACGACGCCGTTGAGCACGATCATCAGGACGGCGAACATCGTGTCGCGCCCGAGCGTCGGAACGCCCTTCTGGCCCAGCATCACGGCCGAGATCAGCGCCACCTCGATGATCACGATGGAGAGCGTGAGGATCAAGGTGCCGAGCGGCTCGCCCAACGCCTCCGCCAGCTCCTCCGCCTCGTGCACCACCCCGAAGGCGGACCAGACCACGATCCCGAGGAGCCACGCGAACACGACGACCCCGAACCAGACCTGATCGAACAATCCAGCCGCGCCGCCGAGCACGGCCGCGACCGTCAGCCAGGCCAGGAGGAGGCGGGTCCAGGAGAGCGTCATGCTCCCCAAATCCGGAGGTGATCACGACAGCGCGTAAATTGAATCCGACCTCCCCAAGTGTCGCTCAGCTCGCGGGGTAGCCCGTTAAACCAGACTTCCCAGACAACGCCGTCCGTCGTTGCGACACAATTGCGTGTCGCGCAGCTTAGAAGATGCGCAAGATCTTCACGTGATGTTAAATTGGAGACCCGCCGAATATCGTCATCGTTTTGAACGGCGTGCTCTGCGTAGGCAATCGCCTCTGCCGAGGTATCGATTGCGAATCGCGATTCGCAATCTCCGAACAAAGCATAATATTTTTGCTCATATACCCAAAGCCAACCACCACCCGCAGCAACAGCTACGGCGAAAATTAAGCTAAAGTACATAGATGATCGTTTCATAGCTCGTTCAAAGTCCATTTTCGTAGGTCATTTTCACCGTCCGCTGATAACCTAAGCAGCCGCTCAAGTTGGGAAGCTCAAGCTAAACGTCCGGAGCCGCCGGGAAGCGGATCTCGATGCGGGTGCCCTGTCCCCGCTCGCTCGCGATGGATAGCCGCCCGCGGTGCCGGCCCACGATGTGCTTGACGATCGCGAGGCCGAGCCCGGTGCCGCCCTTGGCGCGGCTCTCGGCAACGTCGACGCGGTAGAAGCGCTCGGTCAGGCGCGGGATATGCTCGCCCGCGATGCCGGGGCCGTCGTCGGCGACCGACAGCGTCACGAGGCCCGGCTCCGCCCGGCCGATCGCGACCCGGACGGACCCGCCCTCGCGCCCGTACTTGATCGCGTTCTCGACGAGGTTCTCGACGAGCCGCAGCAGCTCGTCGCGGTCGCCCAGCATCATGGCCGGGGCATCGACGCCCGTGATCGCGATCGCGGCCGAGCGGGCGCGGGCGAGCGGGGCCATGATCTCCACCATGTGGGCCGTCGTCTCCGCGAGGTCGATCGGCTCGGCCGGCGCCAAGTGCTCCTTGCGCTCCACCTGCGAGAGCCGCAGCAGGTCCTCGATCAGGCGGGTCATGCGGCCGGCCTGCGCGTGCATGATGTCGAGGAAGCGCTCGCGCGCCTTGACGTCGTCGCGGGCCGGACCGCGCAGCGTGTCGATGAAGCCGACGAGCGAGGCCAGCGGCGTGCGCAGCTCGTGGCTGACATTCGCCACGAAGTCGACGCGCATCGTCTCGGTCCGGCGCTGGTCCGAGAGGTCGCGGAAGAAGAGCGCGACCGCGGGCTCGCCCTGCCCCGCCTCGGCCCCCCAGGGCCGCAGGCGCACCTCGTGGACCGGATCGCCCGGTCCGCGTCCGCCATACTCGACGCGCGCCGCCTCGCCCGAGGCGAGCACCGCCGTCACGGCGTCGAGCACCTGGGGGGCGCGCAGCGCGAAGGAGAGCGGGAACCGGTCCTGGAGACCTGGCAGGAGGCGGTGCGCTTCCGCGTTCGCCTCCACGACGATCCCGCGCGGATCGAGGAGGATAACGGGATCGGGGAAGATGGTGGCCGAGGAGGTCGAGGTCAGCGCGCCGGAGCCGTCGGGGGCCGTGCCGTCCGCCTCGCCGCGGCGTCTGGGCCAGAGGGCGCAGACGAGGACGGCCGCGAGCCCCGCGAGCGCCGCCCCGGGATCGATCCCGCCGCGCCATGCCAGCACGGCGAGGATCATGCCCGTTGCGAGGAGCGCCCCGGCCAGTGGGCCGCGCCGCCACGTCCGGTCCGCAGACCCGCCCCACGCCATGCGCCGTCTCCGATGCCGCCCGCCTGATAGCGGACGCGACCCCCGCGGCGCCAGCCGCTAGGCGGACGCAGGTGGATCAGTGCCGCCCATCCGAGGTAGAACCCGAGGTCAGCCCTCCTCAACCTGGTCCCGAGATGACGTCCCCGCGCGAATACGAACTGAAGCTCGACCTCTCGGCCGAGGATGCGGCGGCGCTGGCGGGGCGCGGTCTCGGGGGCCGGGCGAAGGCGGGGCAAACACGTCGGCTGGTCAGCGTCTACTACGACACGCCGGACTTGAGGTTACGCGAGCACGGCCTGACCCTGCGCATCCGCGACACCGGCGAGGGCTTCGTGCAGACCGTGAAGGCGGCGGGCGAGGCCGGGGCGGGGCTGTTCGACCGGGGCGAGTGGGAGAGCCCGGTCGAGTCGAACGCGCCCGACCTGGCGGCCGCCGAAGGTAGCCCGCTCGACGACATTCTGCGCAAGCACGACGAGCTGCGGCCGGTCTTCGAGAGCCGGATCGAGCGCACGACCTGGACCATCGAGCGCCGCGCGACCCTGCTGGAGGTCGCGCTGGACCAGGGCGAAGTCGTGCGCGAATTCGCCCGTGATCGCACGAATTCGCCCTTCGCGGAGCTGGAGATCGAGCTGAAATCCGGCGATCCGGCGGAGATCTTCGCGCTGGCGCGCTCCCTCGCGCGCAGAACCCCGCTCCGGATCGGCGTCCTGACCAAGTCCGAGCGCGGTCACGCGCTCCTCGACGCCGCCGCGCCGGCTTTCGTCAAGGCGACCCGGCCTCGGCTCCACGCCGCCATGACGGCGGCGGACGCGTTCCAATCCATCGCCCGCGGGGCGATCCGCCAGTTCCGGCTGAACGAAGATCTGCTCGCCGGCGATGACCCGGTCGAGGCCCTGCACCAGGCCCGGGTCGCGCTGCGCCGGCTGCGCTCCGCGCTGTCGCTCTTCCGGGACGTCGTGGTGGACGAGCGGATCGACGCGATCGGCCGGGGCCTGCGCGACGTCTCGCAACTCCTCGGGGCGGCGCGCAACCTCGACGTCTATCTCGAGCGGGTCGTCGGGCCGGAGCTCGATCAAGGAACGCCCCCGCCGGGGCTCCCCGACTATCGCGACTTCCTCGCGACGGAGCGCCGGCGGCGCGAGGGCGAGATCACGGGCCTGCTGGGCTCGGCGGCCTTCCGGCAGCTCATGCTCGACCTCGTGGCCTGGATCGAGACCGGGCCGTGGCTCGCGAACGACGACCCGCTGCGCGCCGGGATGCGCAACCGCCCGGTCGGCGACATGGCGGCGGAGGTGCTGCACCGCCAGCACCGCCGGGTCGCGAAGCGGGGACGGCACCTCGACCGGCTCGACCCGGAGGCGCGCCACAAGGTCCGGATCGCCGCGAAGAAGCTGCGCTACGCGTCCGAGTTCTTCGGCTCGCTCGTCGACGGGAAGGCGCAGCGGCGACGCTACGCGACCTTCCTAGACGCTCTCGAACGGCTCCAGGACGAGCTCGGCGACCTCAACGACGTCGCGACGGGGCACGCCATCGCGGAGCACTTCGCCGCCTCGGCCGAGGCGCGCGATCACGCGGCCGCGCTCTTCGCGGCCGGCCGCGTGAGCGGCGGCGAGGACCGGCG
>CAHJXE010000087.1 GCA_903644085.1 Hyphomicrobiales bacterium | reverse complement strand
GCCTTCACCCACTGGTTCGTCCAGGCCAGGAGTTCCGGTTCACCCTTGCGGAGGCCGATCGCGAGCGACAAGCTCTGCATCACGAATTTGTTCTCCATCTCGCGCTGAGGCGCCCGATCGATGATGGTCGCAAGGTGGGCAGCCGTCCCACCGATGATGTCGGCCTGACCGGTGATGGCTGCCGTGATCAGCGTCGCCTCGTCCTCGTACCTGACGATGTTCGCATCCGTCGCGTTCTTGGTCACCTGCGTGTCCTGGGCCGTGCCGCGGGTAGTGGAGACCGTCTTGCCCGACAAGTCCGCAAATCCCGTGATCTTCGTGTTTTTAGGCGCGAAGACGATCGTCTGAATCGGCATGTACGGTATGGAGAAGTCGATGACCTTGGCGCGCTCTGGCGTCACCGACAATGTCGAGATGATCAGATCCGCCTTGTTGGTCTGGAGATTGGGGACACGGCTGGCCCCGGTGGTGGAGACGATCTCCAACTCGACGCCGAGATCGGACGCCAGCTTCCTTGCCAGCTCGTAATCGGTGCCGACCGGCTCCAGCTTCTCGTTCAGCATGCCGTAAGGCGGGATATTCATGTCGATCCCGACCCGGACCTTGTGCGCTTTGCGCACGTCCGCGAGCGTGTCGGCACGGGCCGCCGATTGCCAGAGCATGCAGCCGACACCGACAAGCGCCGCGATCCTGGCAAATCTGGTATTCATCTCGTCTCTCCCTCGTGATTTACATCTAATTTTTAGCTACGTCTTACCCACGAACTGACGGAGTTCAAGCGTCTGAGGATCGTCGAGCATGCCGCCGGGTCCTCGCTCCCAGACGCGACCCTCGTTCATGAAGATGATGGAGTTCGCGACACGTTTGGCGAATTCCATCTCGTGCGTGACGACCAACATCGTCATCCCGCCACGTGCCAGGTCCTCCATGACGCCGAGCACCTCGCCCGTCAGGTACGGATCGAGCGCGGAGGTGACTTCGTCGAACAGCATGACTTGCGGCTCCATGGCGAGCGAGCGCGCGATGGCGACCCGTTGCTGCTGCCCGCCGGAAAGCTGTTCCGGGTAGACGTCGAGTTTCTCGAGTAGGTTCACCCTCGCGAGCGCGGCCTCGCTGATCTTGGCGGTTTCCGCGCGCCCGAGCTTTCGCGCGACGCGGGGTCCGAGCGCGACGTTCTCGCGCACGGTCAGGTGTGGGAACAGGTTGAAGCTCTGAAACACGATGCCGACGTCGCGACGGAGCTGGTGGAGGTCGACCGACGGGTCGCTCACGACGTGACCGCAAACGACCAGCCTCCCTCGGTCGATCTTCTCCAACCGGTTCACGCTGCGCAGCATCGTGCTCTTGCCCGACCCGCTACGCCCGATGACCGCCACGACCTCGCCCCGCTCGATGTCGAAGCTGACGCCGTTCAAGACCTTCAAGTGCCCGAAGTTCTTGTGCACGTCGTTGATCTCGATGATCGGGCTCATGCGCGGCTCACTCTGGTTGAACCCGGGCGTAGATACCCGATCTCGTCTCGAATTTTCGGCTCCAGTACGACAACGGATAGCACATCGCGAAATAGAGGACGGCGACGATCAGGAAGACCAGAAACGGCTGAAAGATGGAGTTGTTGACGAGCTGTCCTGCGCGCGTCAGCTCCACGAAGCCGACGACCGACGCGAGAGAGCTGTTCTTGACGATCTGAACCATAAAACCGGCCGTCGGTGGCGCGGCGATCTTGTACGCCTGCGGAAGAACTACGAGGCGCATGCGTTGCGTGCGGGTCAGTGGCAGGCATTCGGCCGCTTCCCACTGCTCGCGCGGGACGGATTCGATGCAGCCTCGCCAGATCTCGCCGAGATAGGCGCTCGAATACACCGTGAGCGCGAGATCTGCCGCGAGGAGCGGGCTGACCTGAAAGCCGGCCATCGAGACTCCGAAATACAGGAGGAAGATCAGGACGAGCAGCGGCGTGCCCTGGACGAGCAGGATGTAGGCAGCCGTGATCAAGCGCAGCGCACGCAGGGGCGACACGCGGCAGAGCGAGACGACAAACCCCAGAACACCGCCGCTCACGAAAGCCAGCATCGTGAGCGCGAGCGTCCAGACTGCTCCCATCATCAGGAACACGAAGTGATTGCTGTTGAAGCTCCCGCCCATGCCGGTTCCTAGAATGCCAAACCGAGTCGTCGTCGTCGCTTGAAGACGATCAGTCCGACAGCCCAGAACAGGACCCGTGCGAGGTAGGACAGGACGATGTAGATAATTGCCACGGTGATGTAGGTTTCGAACGACCGGAAGGTCTCCGATTGTATCCGGCTGGCAACGGCCGTCAGGTCCTCCGCGCCGATCTGCGAGGTGACCGAGGAGGCCAGCACGAGCAGGACGAACTGGCTCGCCAGTGCCGGAAAGACTTTCTCAAGAGCGGGGACCAGGATGACGTAGCGATAGATCTGCAGTTTCGTGAGCGCGAGGCACTCCGCAGCCTCGATCTGTCCTTTATTGATCGAATCCATCCCGGCCCGGACGATCTCGCACGTATAGGCGCCGAGATTGATTATGAGGGCGGCGGTCGCGGCCGAGAACACGGACACCTTCCAGCCGAGCGCCGCGAACCCGAAATAGACGATGAAGATCTGTACCAGCAACGGTGTGTTGCGGATCGCCTCCACGTAGGCGCCACAGGACCACGCGAGCCACGGCGTATCGCTGCGGCGCCCGATCGCGGTCAGCAGACCGACGACGAACCCGAACACGACGGCGAGTGCCGACAGCTGGACCGTCAGGCGGATACCTTTCAGGAAGAGCGGCCATTGCTCCAGGACGTCGGCGAACTCGAACTGGTACGACATGGTTCTCGACGCTCGCGGCTAATCGAGGTCGAAGATCGAGGACGTGCTGCTCATGCCGCCGTCGACCGGTAGGGTGTGGCCGGTAATGTAGGACGCTTGTTCTGAGGCCAGAAATGCGGCCGCGTCCGAGATCTCGGTCGGCGTGCCATAGCGATGCATGGGAATGTTGCGGGTGTAGGTCTCCCGCGTCGCGTCCGTGTGCACGGCCTTGACCATGTCGGTATTGACCGGACCGGGCGCGATGGCGTTGACCGTGATGTTGTGCGGCGCCAACTCGACCGCGAGGTGGCGGGTCATACCGATGATGCCGCTCTTGGACGATCCGTAGGACACGCGGCCCGAACTTCCCCGCATGCCGGCGACCGACGTGATGTTGACGATGCGTCCCCACCCGCTCCTGACCATCTCGGGCGCCGCCACCTTGATGCAGCGATAGGTGCCGGTCAGGTTGATCGCCACGATGCGCTCGAACTCGGCGATGGACTGCTTCAGGAACGCCATCTGCTCGCCCACGCCCGCGGAGTTCGCGAGGATGTGCAGCCCGCCGTGTTGGCTCACTGCGAGCGCCACCATGTTCTCGACCTCGTCCTGCAGGCGGACGTCGACCTTCACTCCGACCGCCCGACCGCCCGCCTCGACGATCTCCGCGGCGACGCGCGCGGCCGTATCGGCGTTCTGGTCCGCCACCACCACGCCTGCCCCGTCGCGGGCGAACCGCATCGCCATCTCGCGACCGATCCCGCTCCCGCCGCCGGTCACGACGGCAGACAGCCGAGACCGGTCAGGTGCTCCGGTCGTCATGTGCGGCTCCGTGCGGGGGGACACGTCGTCGGTGGCATCGCGCTGCTCCGGTTCGCACGCATGGATCGGTCGATCGACGTTCGTCGTGACGGGTCGATCACGCGGCTGCCTCGAGGATGTTGATGGTGCAGACGGCCTCGTCGAAGCCCATCGTGCCGCCACCGTTCTCCGCGATGGCATAGCGGGCGTCCTTGACCTGACGCTCTCCCGCCTCGTGCCGGAGTTGCAGGCAGATCTCCTGGATCATGGAGATCCCGGTCGCGGCGATCGGGTGGCCCTTGGCGACCAGACCGCCCGACACGTTCATCGGCAGGCGCCCGCCGAGCGTCGCGGCGCCCGACTCGACGAATGTCCCGCCCGCTCCCTCCTCGCAGAAGCCCAGCATCTCGGCTTGGTAGATGTCGCCGAACGAGGTCGCGTCGTGGATCTCCGCGAGATCGATGTCGGCCGGTCGGATCCCGGCCATCGCGTAGGCCTTCTGGGCGGCGGCCCGGCTCAATCCAGGCTCGGAGAGCTTGCGGTACTTGCCCCCGGAGATCGTCGACGCCTTGATCTTGACCGCGCGCTCGCGCACGCGGGCCGGCTGTCCGGCCAAATAGGCCTCCGAGCAGATCAGCGCGCCGGACGCGCCGTCGCCGATCGGTGCGCACATGCTGCGCGTGAGCGGATACGCGATCACGCGATCGGCGAGCGCATCCTCGATGCTGACCTCGAAGCGGTACTGGGCGTTCGGGTTGAGACTCCCGTGATAGTGGTTCTTGGACGCCGCCGCCGCGAGCTGTCGCTGCGTGGTTCCGTACTGGGCCATGTGGTAGGCGGCCTGCATGGCGTAGGTTTCCATGTTGACCGTGCCGTCGGTCGACGAGATGTCGAAGGGGCGTCCGATGTCCTCGCCGGCGCGCGCGTAGTAGGCCTTCCACTCCTGTGGATCGAACTGGTCGAGCCCGGCCGTGAACAGTTCGAGCTGGCGAGCCGGATCATCGCGCACGAACGTTTTCTCGACACCGAGTGCCAGCGAGAGCTGGGACGTCCCGGAGAGAATGTCCTTCCAAGCCCCGTGGAACGCGAGCGAGCCGCTGGAGCATGCACCTTCGACGTTGATGACGCCGACCCGCTCGGGGAAGATCCCCTCCGCGACGAGCGGCTGAAGGCAGACCTGTCCGCGGATGCTCGCCTGGCCGAACATGTCCATCCGGCAATTGCCGAACCAGGCGTTCTCGATCGGTCCGCCGTCGTCCATCCCGGCATCCGCCAGGATGGCCATGTAGACCTCGCGGGTCAGGTTCTTGAACGAGGTGTCCGGCCTTTTGGCGAAGCGCGTGCACGCCGTGCCGATGATGTAGGCGTCCATGGGTCTGTCTTTCGTGCCGTTTCGCTTGAGGACGTCGCGTTCAGATCAACTTCTCTCGGCCCTCCCAGTATGGTTTGCGGATCGATCGCCGGTCCACCTTTCCGACCGGGTTGCGTGGAAGGGAATCCCAGAACTCGACGCTCTTCGGGGCCTTCACGCTGCCCAGCCGCTTCTTGCAGAAATCCACCAGCTCGGCCTCCTCGACTTTATGCCCGGCCCTGAGATGGACGATCGCCTTCACGGCTTCGCCCCACTTCTCGTCGGGCACGCCGATGACCGAGCATTCGGCGACGGCTTCATGTTCGCCGATCGCGCGTTCGACCTCGGCCGGGTAGACGTTGAAGCCGCCCGTGATGATCATCTCCTTCTTGCGGTCGACGATGTAGAAGTACCCGGCGTCGTCGCGGTACCCGACGTCGCCGGTGTGATGCCATCCGAACTGTCCGGCCTCCTGCGTCGCCTCGGGGTTCTTGAGATACCCGGCCATGACGATGCTGCCGCGCACGACCATCTCGCCGCGCTCGTGCGGCCCGAGAAGGCGGCCCTCGTCGTCCATGACGCCGACCGTCGTCATCAGCATCGGTCGGCCGCAGCTTCCGAGCCGCCCCACGTTCTCCTCGCTCGCCACGTGATCTTCGGGCTTGAGCACCGTGCAGAAGATCGGCGCCTCGGCCTGTCCCCAGAACTGGACCATGACGGGGCCGAACACGCCGAGACATTCCTTCAGCCGCGACACCGACATGGGAGCGGACGTATAGATGAAGTACTTCAGCGAGCTGTAGTCGTGGTCCTTGAGTGTCGGATGGTCCAGGAGCGAGTAGATCGCGGTCGGCGGGAGATAGATGTGCGTGACCTTGTGCGTCTCGATCGCCTGCAGGACCGCGGCCGCGTCGAAGCGCGGGTGCACGACCGTCGTGCCCCCCTCGGCCATCAGCACGAACGCGAAGTTCCCGGCCGCATGGGTGATCGGCGGCACGCAAAGATAGACCGGCGGCTCGTCCGACGGCAGCGCGGAATAGAAGTTCGCCGCCATCGTGTCCCACATGGCGCGCGTCCAGATCACGCCTTTGGATCTGCCGGTGGTGCCTCCGGTCGCGTGGATCCCCACGACGTCGTCCGGCCGTGGGGCGGGGCCGGCCTCGGGCTCGACCTCGTCTCCACGCGCCATGAGCGCCGCGAGCGAGACGCCGAACTCGCTCTCGCCGTCGACGCAGACATAGCGGGTGACCGTCGGGCATTCCGCGCGCACGGACTCGACCTTGTCGCGCGCGTCGTGGCTGTAGAACAGCGTCGCGACCTCGCAATCCTGGATGAACTTGATGTTGTCCGCGATGGTGTTGCTGTACGTCAGCGGCACGTACACGCCGTCGGACACGAAGATCGACAGCGTCGCCTCGAGCGCCAACGACGAGTTCGCGCTGAGCACGGCGCACCGCTCGCCCCTGACCTGACCCAGAGCCCGTAATCCGGCCGTGATGCGCCGTGATCGATCCTCGACCTCGCGGTAGGACAGCGACCCGTTCGCGTCGACGAAACACGCGCGATCGGGGTGGAGGAAGGCTCCACGCTCGAACATCCGCTTCGCACTCATCGAACCTCCCTCGGTGGCGTCTTGGTCGACGCCTTCTCGACGCTACTTTGTCAACGCGCTCGGCCCGGGAGGGTCTCCGAAAACCCGAAGACACGGAAATAGAATAAACGGTTCAGAGCTATCGACGGATTCGATAGCCAGGGGATGGGCGTCATGGACCTGAAACAGCTTGGCTACTTTCTGGCTATCGCCGAGCATGGAGGTTTCGCGGCCGCCGCGCGGGCGCGCTACGTCTCCCAATCGGCCCTCAGCCGTCAGATGCAGCTGCTGGAGCAGGATGTCGGCGCGAGGCTCTTCGAACGCTCCTCACGGGGTGTCCTGCTCACCGGGGCAGGGCAGATCCTCAGAGACCGGGCAGGTCATCTGTTCGAGAGTGTGGCGCAGCTGAAGCGGGACGTCGTCGAGGAGGCGGAGATGCCGACGGGCGGCGTGGTGCTCGGGCTGACCCCGTCGATGCGTGTCATGCTCGCGGGCTCGCTGATCGAGAACTTCGTCAGGCGCTACCCCCGCGTGACGCTGAGGGTGATCGAAGGCCTGTCGCACTCGATGGCCGACGCGACCGTGAGGGGCTTGTGCGACGTCGCGGTCTTCGTGCGTGACGATGCGCTGAGCAAGGCGCTGCACACCGTCACCCTCATCGAGGAGCCGTTCGTGCTGGTCGGACCGGCCCGCGCGGGATTGCAGATGACGCGGCCGGTCGACATCGAGTTCGCGGTCAGCCACCCGCTCCTGATCTCGAGGTCGAACCGCGTCAACAGCGGGATCGAGAAGGAGGCGGCCCGGCGCGGCCTGTCCCTGAACATCCTGATGGACCTCCAGGCGTTGCACCTCGTCATCGATCTCGTCTGTCGCGGAGTCGGCTACACGATGGTGCCGTACTCGGCCGCATCGCGCGAGCTGGAGGCGGGCTACGTCTCCGTCGCGCCGATCATAGGCCATCAGACAGGCTGGGTCGTCGCGTGGCCGAGCGAGCGCGACGTCTCGGTGGCAGGCCATTGCATGGTGGCGGCCGTGCAGACCGAGTTCGCCAGACTTCAGGCGGCAGCGAGGCTCGTGAGCTGATCGTCAGAACCGATGGCGCAGGACGGACGACGTCACTCCGCGATCGTCCACCGCGAGCGCAAGCGGTCCCGTTCGGCCTGCTCGTACGCCCGATCAGCCCCGACGGTCTCGGGGTCGCCGCGATGCGGGTGCCGCCGGGAGGCGTGGTAGATGCGGCGCGGAGCCGGCGTCGGACACCGGACGGGACTTGATGAAGTCCACGAAGGCGCGCAGGGGTGCCGGCATGTGCCGGCGGCTCGGGTAGTAGAGGAACGGTCCCGAGAAGCTCTGCGCCCAGTCGCCGAGCACCCATTCGAGCTCGCCGCGGGCGACGGAGGGCGCCAGGAACCCCTCGAAGGTCGCGATCAGGCCCAAGCCCGCGGTCGCGGCCGCGAGCTCGAGTTCGATGCTCGTGCCCACGAAGGGCCCGCGCGGATCGACCTTCACGACCTGTCCGTCACGCTCGAACTCCCAAGGCGACGTGACGCCGCTCTCGAAGCGGTGCCGGATGCAGGCGTGAGCCATGAGGTCGTTCGGATGAGTGGGCTGCCCGTGCTCGCTCAGGTAGGCGGGCGAACCCGCGACCGCGAAGCGCTGGACGCGCGGACCGATCGGGACCGCGATCATGTCGCGGTGCAACCGTTCGTCGTAGCGGATGCCCGCATCGAACCCCGCCGCCAGCACGTCGATGAAGCTGTCCTGGCTCGTCACCTCCAGGGTGATGCCGGGACAGCTTCTCAGGAACGGGCCGATGATGTCCGGCAGGACGAGCCGCGACACGGCGCCCGGCACGTTCAGCCGAAGCGTGCCGCTCGGTCCTGCGTGAGCGTCATGGACCTCGTCCAAAGCCGACGTGATCTCGCCGAGAGCAGGCGCGAGGCGTTCGAGCAGGCGTGCGCCCGCCTCGGTGGGCGTCACGCTGCGGGTCGTCCGGTTGAGTAGGCGCAGTCCGAGCCTCGCCTCGAGCCGCCGCATCGCCTCGCTCAGCGAGGAGGCGGAGACGCCCCGGAGCGCGGCGGCCGCGCGGTAGCTTCGTGCCCGGGCGATGGCCGCGAACGACTGCAGATCGGAGAGATCGATATCGGCCATCGGGCAAGCCATCGACACGGCTCTGGCGGCCGTCCGCGCCCCGCGAGGCCGGCCGACGACGTATCGCGGTGTCGAGGATCGATGCCGGCTCGCGCCGGCACCGTCGAGCTACTTCAGGTCGACGCCGTAGAAGGTGTGGCGGCCGAAGGGAGACAGCTTGAAGTCGACCACCTCCTTTCGGATCGGCTTCAGCTGGACCGCGTGCGCGATGGTGAACCAGGGCGACTCGCGCTTGAAGACGACTTGGGCCTGCTCGTACAGCTTGGTGCGCTCGCCCTGGTCCGAGATGGTCTTCGCCTTCACCACGAGTTCGTCGAACTCCTTGTTGCACCATTTCGCCGCGTTGCCGCCGCCGGGCGCCGCGGCCGCGCAGCCGAGCAGGGTGTGCAGGAAGTTGTCCGGGTCGCCGTTATCGCCGGTCCAGCCGAACATGCCGGTCTGGTGCTCGCCGTTCTGCATGCGCTTCCTGTACTCGCCCCACTCGTAGGTCTTGATCTCGGCCTTGACGCCGACCTTGGCGAGATCGGCCTGCATCAGCTCCGCGATGCGTCGCGCGTTCGGGTTGTAGGGGCGCTGGACGGGCATCGCCCAGAGATCCGTCTCGAAGCCGTTCGGGTGGCCGGCCTCGGCGAGCAGCTTCTTCGCGGCCTCCGGGTCGTAGGGCTCGTCCTTGACCTGGTCGTTGTAGGACCACATCGAGGGCGGGATCGGGTTCTTCGCCGCGATGCCGGTCGTGAGGTAGACGGCGTCGATGATCGCCTTCTTGTTGATGGCCATGTCGAAGGCCTTGCGCACGCGCACGTCGTCGAAGGGCTTCTTCTGCGTGTTGTAGGCGAGGTAGCCGACGTTCAGGCCCGGCTGCTCAAGCACCGTCACGTTCGGGTCCTTGCGGATCGCCTCGATGTCGGCCGGGTTCGGGTAGGGCATCACGTGGCACTCGCCCTTCTGGAGCTTCGCCCAGCGCACGGAGGCGTCCGGCGTGATCGAGAACACGAGATCGTCGATCTTCGCCTTGCCCGCGTAGTAGTCCGCGAAGGCGCGATACCGGATGACCGCGTCCTTCTGGTATTGCAGCAGGTAGAAGGGCCCGGTGCCGATCGGGTCCTGGTCGACCTTCTCGGGCGTGCCGGCCTTCATCATCGCGTCCGCATATTCCCGCGACAGGATCGACGCGAAGGGCATCGCGAGGTCGGCCAGGAACGGCGCCTCGGGCTGGTTCAGCGTGAACTTGACCGTGTAGTCGTCCACCTTCTCCAGCGAAGCCAGCAGCTTCGGCAACGCCATGTCGTTGAAGTAGGTGTGGTTCGAGCTCGTCACCTTGAAGTAGGGATTGTCCTCCTTCCACTGGCGCTCCATCGAGAAGATGACGTCGTCGGCGTTGAAGTCGCGCGTCGGCTTGAAGGCCCGGTTCGATTGCCACTTCACCCCGTGGCGCAGGTGGAACACGTAGGTCTTGCCGCCGTCGGAGATGTCCCACGTCTCCGCGAGGTCCGGCCGGACCTTGGTGCCGTCGCGCTCGAAGTTCACGATGTTCGAGTAGATCTGGGCGGCGGCGTCGAAGGACGTGCCGGTGGTGTTGATGGCCGGGTAGAAGTTCTCCGGGCTGCCCTCCGAGCAGTAGATCAGCGTCTTGGCCGAGGCCGGCACGGCCGCGAGCGCCGCCATCGCGAGAGCTCCGATCGAGACGGCAGACAGGCGGGCTTTCAAGGTCCGGGTCATCGGTGTCCAGGTCATCGGTGTCCTCTCGGGCGCGCGCCGATGGCGCGGGGCGGATCGCGATCAGCTAAGGGCGTGCCAGTGCCGGTGTCAAACCTGGTTTCAGCCAAGGTTCGGCGCGGTCTCCCGGGCGATCCGGCGCGCGCCTTCGGGCGTCGGGGCGATCACCAGGAGCACGGTGGTCGAGCCGGGGCGGGGGGCCGTCAGCACGATCCCGTAGGCGGCGCGCGACCCGTCCCGCCGGGCGATCCGGATCGCGACGCCGTCATGCCCGGCCTCGCGGATCGGCTCGACCGCGATCTCGCTCGCGACACGCGACTTCGCTCCGGCGGGCAGGCGAACTCGCGTCACCTCGCGCGCGAAGTCGTCCGGGTGTGCGATCCGGGCCGCGATCTCGG
>CAHJXE010000086.1 GCA_903644085.1 Hyphomicrobiales bacterium | reverse complement strand
TGCGGAGTACAACACGACGCATCTTTCGTTGGGACCGGTGATCTCCTTATCGAAAGACTAATTGCGTTGCAATATTCATCGCCAATTTTGCGCTGCATCGCATCATTGTCCGTTAATCAAGCATCTATCTTAGGTTGAACAATCCCAAGGTGCCCGGCACTCGCATCGGGCGCGGTCCTGCGAGTTTAATACAGGCGGCGCCTATGATCGTGGCGCGCGAAAAGCTCCAGGTTGCGACGCTGGTCGTGCGAACCCGATGCGAGCCGCGACGTTATCTACGCCGCCACCCATCGAACCCTCCGGGACCTTTCATGAGCAAGCCGACCGACACCACCGTCCGGAACGAGGGCGGCGCGCCCCAGGTCGTGCGCAGATCACGGGTGAGCGAGGGCTCCCCGCACCCGCTCGGGGCGACCTGGGACGGGCTCGGGGTCAATTTTGCCCTGTTCTCGGCCCACGCGACCAAGGTCGAGCTCTGCCTCTTCGACCAGGACGGCCAGAGCGAGATCGAGCGCATCGAGTTGCCGGAATATACGGACGAGGTCTGGCACGGATACCTGCCCGAGGCGCGCCCCGGGACCGTCTACGCCTATCGGGTGCACGGGCCCTACGAGCCGGAAGCCGGACACCGCTTCAACCCGAACAAACTGCTGCTCGATCCCTACGGCAAGCAGCAGGTCGGCGAGCTCACCTGGGATCCGGCCGTGTTCGGCTACGTGGCAGGGACCGACGACACCAGCTTCGACGATCGCGACAGCGCCCGCTTCATGCCGAAATGCCGCGTGATCGACGGGGCGTTCTCCTGGGGCCGCGACCGCAGCCCGCGCATCCCGTGGGAGCGGACGATCTTCTACGAGACACACGTGCGCGGCTACACGATGCGCCATCCGGCCGTGCCGGATGCTTTTCGCGGCACCTTCTCCGGCCTCGGCGTCAAGGAGGTGATCGACTACGTGCGCAGCCTCGGCGTGACCTCGGTCGAGCTCCTGCCGATCCACGCCTACGTGGACGACGACTTTCTCCTGGAGAAGGGGCTGCGCAACTACTGGGGCTACAACACCATCGGTTTCTTCTCGCCCCAGCCGCGCTACATGGCGACGCCCTTCGTCAACGAGTTCAAGGAGACCGTGGCGAAGTTCCACGATGCCGGACTCGAGGTCATCCTCGACGTCGTCTACAACCATACGGCGGAGGGCAACGAGATGGGCCCGACACTCTCCTTCAAGGGGATCGACAACGCCTCGTACTACCGGCTCCTGCCGGATACGCCGCGCTACTACATCAACGATACGGGCACCGGGAACACGCTGAACCTCAGCCATCCGCGCGTGTTGCAGATGGTGACGGACTCGCTGCGCTACTGGACGCAGGAGATGCACGTCGACGGGTTCCGCTTCGACCTCGCGACGATCCTCGGCCGCGAGACCTACGGGTTCGACGAGGGCGGCGGCTTCCTGGATTCATGCCGGCAGGACCCGATCCTCTCCTCGATCAAGCTGATCGCGGAACCGTGGGATTGCGGGCCCGGCGGCTATCAGGTCGGCGGGTTCCCGCCCGGCTGGGCCGAGTGGAACGACCGCTACCGCGACACGGTGAGGGCCTTCTGGAAGGGCGACGACGGCCTGTTGCCGGCGCTCGCCTCGCGCGTCACGGGCTCGGCCGACCAGTTCAACAAGCGCGGCCGCAAGCCCTGGGCCTCGGTGAACTTCATTACCGCGCATGACGGCTTCACGCTGCGCGACACCGTCTCCTACAACGACAAGCACAACGAGGCGAACGGCGAGAATAACCGGGACGGCAACTCGAACAACCACTCCTACAACCACGGCGAGGAGGGTAAGACCGACAATCCCGAGATCGTCGCGGTCCGGATGCGCCAGATGCGCAACTTCATCGCGACCCTGTTCCTCTCGCGCGGTACGCCCATGCTGCTCGCGGGCGACGAGTTCGCCCGCACGCAGGGCGGCAACAACAACGCCTACGGGCAGGACAGCGAGATCGGCTGGATCGACTGGAGCCTCGACCAGGAGGGCAAGTCGATGGTCGAGTTCACCCAGATGGTGATCATGCTGCGCCAGGCGCTTCCCATGCTTCGTCGCGGTCGCTTCCTGACCGGCGACTACGACGAGGTGATCGGCGGCAAGGACGTGACCTGGATCAACCCGTCGGGCCAGGAGATGAACGAGGAGAACTGGAACGACGGGAACGCGCACGCGCTCGGCATCCTGCTCGACGGGCGCGCCCAGCCGACCGGCATCCGGCGACCCGGCACGGACGCGACGCTGCTCCTCATCATGAACTCGTATCACGACGTCGTGACCTTCACGCTGCCCGAAGCGCCGGGCGGCGACACCTGGGTCGGGCTCGTGGACACGAACCAGCCGGACCTCTCGCACGCGCCTGAATTCGGCTTCGGACAGGCCTACGAGGTGACGGGGCGCTCGCTCCTCCTGTTCATGCTGCGGCCGGTCGACGAGGATTCGAAGAACGACGCGGCCGCGCGCTCCTTCCGGCACGTGATGCGGGAGTACGAGAGGGCGCATGCCGAGGTCGTGGCCGTCCCGGCCGGTACTGGATCGTGAGCTTAACGCGACCCTAACCGTATCCGCAGCATTCGACGGGTCCGCTCGAACGCGGCTCCGTCGAACCCGTTCTCAGCCTCGGCGGAGACATGCTCCGCTCGGGGCGCGGGTTCGTTCGATGCTGGACCGTCATGTGCAAAATCATCTCGGCCGCAAGCTGAAGTCTCTATACGAATCCCTATATGTGCGTGACGTGCCGCCGGATCGGGATGCCGCCGAGCGGCTCCGACGCCTGACGGCGAGACTCGAAGACAGGATACGAGACCCGAATGCCCGTTGAACCGGAGATCCGCGACGAGATGCTGGGTGCGTTGCCCAGCCTGCGCGCCTTCGCGATCTCGCTGTGCGGCAACGTCGACAAGGCGGACGACCTCGTCCAGGACACGATCATGCGTGCCTGGGGGGCGATCGACCGGTTCGAGCGCGGCACGAACCTGAACGCTTGGCTCTTCACGATCCTGCGCAACCTGTACTTCTCCAATCTGCGCAAGGGAAAGCGCGAGGTCGAGGACGTGGATGGCGCCTACGCAGGGCGGCTCTCGAGCCTGCCTGAGCAGGACGGTCGCGCCGACATGAACGATTTTCGCGAGGCGCTAGGACGCCTCGCACCGGACCAGCGCGAGGCGTTGCTGCTCGTCGGCGCGCAGGGCTTCTCCTACGAGGAGACCGCCGCGATCATGGGCTGCGCGATCGGCACGGTGAAGAGTCGCGTGAACCGCGCCCGCGTGCGATTGGCCGAACTGCTCGCGGTCGACCAGGTCGAGGACCTGGGGCCCGACCGCATGACGATGGCGGCCCTGCAGGCCGGCTGACGTCAGCACTCGGCGTTCCTAACTGTCATCCCCGGCGCCCGCGTAGCGGGCGGGAAAGCATCTCGGATGCCGCTGCGGCGAAACACCGGGGGCGGCTCGATTCTCCTCCCTTTCGGTGGCTCCCGATGCATCCGGCCGGGAATGACAATGGTCTGACTTGCGCCCGAGGCGTGGCGACTGCATCGCTGAGCTGACATCCGGCTATCGCGTCCGAGAGAAGCCCATGCGGACCTTCGACACCATCATCCGGGGCGGCACGGTCGCGACGGCGTCCGACACCTTCGCGGCCGATCTCGGCATCCGGGACGGGCGGATTGCGGCGCTCGGCCACGACCTCGGGGAGGCCGCCGAGGTGATCGACGCGTCGGGCCGGCTCGTGTTGCCTGGCGGCATCGACAGCCACGTCCATTTCGCCCAGCCCTCCGGTCCCGGCATCGTGATGGCGGACGGGTTCGAGACCGGCACGCGCTCGGCCGCCTTCGGGGGCAACACCACCGTCATGCCGTTCTGCGTCCAGCAGAAGGGCCAGACCCTGCGCGAGGCGCTGAAGGGCTATCACGCGGAGGCGCAGGGGCGCTGCCACGTCGACGTCTCGTTCCACCTCGTGATCGCGGACCCGACCGAGGGCGTCCTCGGCCAGGAACTTCCGGCGCTCGTCGAGGACGGCTACACCTCGTTCAAGGTGTTCATGACCTACGAGGGCATGAAGCTCTCCGACCTCGAGATGCTTAACGTGATGTCGGTCGCGCGCGAGACCGGCGCGCTCGTGATGGTCCACGCCGAGAACGACGACGCGATCCGCTTCCTGATCGACCGGCTAGAGCGGCAGGGCGACATCGCGCCGAAATTCCACGCGACCTCGCGGCCGATCCCCGTCGAGCGCGAGGCGACGCACCGCGCGATCTCGCTCGCCGAGATCGTCGACGTGCCGGTCATGATCGTGCACGTGTCGAACGGGGAGGCGATGGAGGAGATCCGGCGGGCTCAAAGTCGCGGCCTCAAGGTCTACGGCGAGACCTGCCCGCAATACCTCGTGCTGACGGCGGCCGACCTGGAGGGCCTCAACATGGAGGGCGCGAAGCTCGTCTGTTCCCCTCCCCCGCGCGATGCCGCCTCTCAGGAAGCCTGTTGGCGCGGCATCGAGACGGGCGTGGTCTCGACCTTCTCGTCCGACCATTGCCCGTTCCGCTACGACGACCCCCAGGGCAAGCTGAACCCGCGCGGCCGCACGAGCTTCCGCTGGGTGCCGAACGGCATCCCGGGCGTCGCGGCGCGGCTCCCCATCCTGTTCTCGGAGGGCGTGTCGAAGGGCCGGATCGACCTCAATCGCTTCGTGGCGCTCTCCTCCACGAACCACGCCAAGACGTATGGCCTCTACCCGCGCAAGGGCACGATCGCGATCGGGTCGGACGCCGACGTGGCGATCTGGGACCCGGAGCGGCAGGTCACGCTGACCCATTCGATGTTGGGCGACGGCGCGGACTACACGCCCTACGAGGGAATCGACATCAAAGGCTGGCCCGTCCTCACGATGGTGCGGGGCACGACCGTCATGCGCGACGGCGAACTCGTGGGCGGCCCGGACCACGGACGGCACCTCGCGCGCGAGCGCTCGGCCCTCGCGAGACCGCGCGGACAAGTCTGAGGAACGCCGCCGCGCGCCGCCCGTTCTCAAGACGAGACCCGAGCGGAGCGAACCATGTCGGCAGCCCTGAAGACCACCGGCGAGATCGGCCGGTCCCCGCCGCGCATCGAGGCGCGCCTAAAGGTGACGGGCGAGGCGCGCTACTCCTCGGACATGGCGGTCGAGCGGCCGGCCTACGCGTACCTGAAGACGAGCTCGATCGCGCTCGGCCACATCACGGCGATGCGCCTCGACGCGGCGCGCGCGGTGCCGGGCGTCCTCGACATCATGACCCACGAGGGTGACGCGGCCGGGCTGAAGGAGGTGCGCACCTTCATGATGGGCGGGCAGTCGGGCACCTCCATGTACCCGATGCGCTCGAACGAGATCCGGCACGACGGCGAGATCGTGGCCGTGGTCCTGGCCGAGACCTTCGAGGCGGCGCGCGAGGCCGCGCACCTGATCGAGGTCGAGTACGACGAGAAGGCGCCCTCCGCGACCTTCGATTCGCCCGGCGCGAAGACGGTCGGGCCGGGCTTCCTCAAGCAGGCGCTGACGCCGGGCGACCCGAAGGTCGGCGACGCCGAAGGCGCGTTCGCGTCGGCGCCCGTCAAGGTCGAGGCGAGCTACGCGACGCCGACGCAGCATCACAACGCGATCGAACTCTACACGACCACCTGCGTCTGGGCGGACGACAAGCTCACGGTCTACGAGCCGACGCAGTTCGTCTACGGTACGCGCGCCGCCGTCGCGACCGAACTCGGACTGTCGAACACGGACGTCCACGTCGTGTCGCCCTTCATCGGCGGCGGCTTCGGCGGCAAGGGCACCTACACGACCCGCACGGGCCCGATCGCGCTCGCGGCGAAGCAGCTCGGCCGCCCCGTGAAGCTCGTCGCGACCCGCGACCAAGGCTTCACCATCGCGACCTACCGGGCCGAGACGCGCCACAACATCCGGCTCGGTGCGACGCCGGACGGCAAGCTGACCTCGCTCATCCATGAGGGCTTCGAGGTCACGTCCCGGCCGGACGGCTACAAGGTTTCTGGCGTCGAGACGACGTCGCGCATGTATGCCTGCCCGAACGTGCTCACCCGCGTGTCGACCGTCCACGCGGACCGCTCGACGCCGGGCTTCATGCGCGCTCCGCCCGAGGTGCCCTACATGTTCGCGCTGGAGAGCGCGATGGACGAGCTGGCCGAGAAGCTCGGCCTCGATCCCGTCGAGCTCCGGCGCATCAACGACACGCAGCACGAGAACATCAAGGGCCTGCCGTTCTCCAGCCGCTCGCTCATGCAGTGCTACGACGAGGCGGCGCGCGCCTTCGGCTGGTCGTCGCGAGATCCCAAGCCGCGCGCGATGCGCGACGGCGATTGGCTCGTCGGCTACGGCTGCGCCACCGCCACCTACCCGACCAATATCGGTCCTGCGGCGATCCGGTTGCACCTCGATGCCCAGGGGCACGCGACGGTCGCGTCCGCGGTCCACGACCTCGGCCAGGGCGCCTACACGATGCTGGCGCAGCTCGCGGCCGACGGGCTCGGCCTCGCGACCGGCGACGTCGCGGTCGCGCTCGGCGACACCGACCTGCCGCCCGGCCCGATCGCGGGCGGATCCAACACGACGGCCAGCGTGTCGGTCGCCATCGCGGAGGCCTGCGAGAACGTCCGTCAGCTCCTCGCGAAGGCCGCCGTCAAGGCGACGGACACGCCACTCTCCGGGCTCGACCCGAAGCAGATCCGGCTGGAGGACGGCGCGCTCAAAGGCCCCGGCAATCAGGTCGAGTCGCTGGTCGTGGCGCTCTCCCGCTTCGGCGAGGACGGGATCACGGTGCGGGCCGATAGCGGGCCGGACGGCACGCCGCCTCTCGGCACCACGATCCTGTCGAAGGGCATCCCTGTGATGGTCCAGGGCATGAGCCTCAAGGACCGGGTGCAGTTCGCCTTCGGGGCCGAATTCGTCGAGGTGCGGGTCCACGCGCGCACCGGCGAGATCCGCGTGCCGCGCATCACGGGCGCCTTCGCGGCCGGCCGCATCGTCAACCCGCGCACCGCCCACAGCCAGCTCATGGGCGGCATGATCTGGGGCATCTCGTCGGCCCTGCACGAGGCGACTGAGATCGACCGGCGCTCTTCGCGGTTCCTCAACACGGATCTGGCCGAGTACCACGTGCCGGTGAACGCCGACGTCCCGTCCGTCGAGGTGATCTTCGTGCCGGAGGAGGACACGAAGGTGAACCCGCTCGGCATCAAGGGGCTCGGCGAGCTCGGCAATGTCGGGACCAACGCCGCGGTCGCGAACGCCTTCTATCACGCGACCGGCCGGCGCATCCGCGACCTGCCGATCCGGATCGAGGACGTGCTGTAGCTCCCTACGAGAGCTTGCGTCGCGTCGCCCAAGCCTCCGCGAAGCCCGGATCGATCTCGTAGCTGTTGCGCTCCGTCGCGCGATACCAGCCGCCGCTCGTCGGCGCGGGTCCCTTGCCGTGCACCGCGACCGTCACGTGCCCGAGCGTGGCGCTCACGAGGTCTGCGCCGAACTTCGACGCGACCTCGTCTCGCTTGAGGTCGCGACCTCGCACGAGGTCGTCCACCACGGCCAGCATGTCGGCGCGGTCGTTCACCCGGTCGCGCTTGTAGAAATAGTCGATCGCGCGCCGGACCCGATCGGGCCAGTCCACGGACGGCTTGTCCGCGTTGGCGAGTCTCAGGACGGCGTGCAGGAGGACGTCCGCCCCGGCGGCACAATCCTCGCGCGTCGCGCTCTCGACCTCGTTATGACTGATCCCGTCCTTGCAGGGCACGAAGATCATCGCGGTCGGCACCACCGACGCCGTCAGCACGGCGTCGTGTCCGGCGCCGGACGTGATGCGGCGGTTCGAGAACCCGAGTTCGCCCGCCGCGTCCTCCACCGCTGCCGCCACTCCCGTATCGAAGGCGATCGGGTCCTTGCGCCAGATGCGGTCGATCTCGATCGTGACGCCGCGTCGGGCCGCGATCTCGGCCGCCGTGCGGTCGATCTCCGTCCCCATCGCGTTCAAGGGCGCGAGGTCGGGGTGGCGGTAATCGAGCGTGAAGCGGATCTCGCCCGGGATGGTGTTGCGCGAGGCCGGCAGAGCCTCCGCGACCCCGATCGTCCCGACGCCGTCCGGTCCGTGATCGAGCGCGATGCGCTCCAGTGCCAGCGCGAATTCCGCGAAGGCTGGCAGCGCGTCGCGGCGCATCTTCATCGGGGTCGAGCCCGCGTGGCTCTCGCGTCCGACGACCCGCGCATCGGCCCAGACCGAGCCCTTGGCGGCGCTGACGACCCCGATCGTGCGGCCCTCGCTCTCCAGGATCGGACCCTGCTCGATGTGGAGTTCCACCATCGCGCCGAAGCGCCGGCCGCCGACGGGCTCCGGCCCGCGATACCCGATGGCGTCGAGTGCCTCGCCGAACCGCACGCCGTCGCGGTCGGCGCGCTCCATCGCCCAACCCTGGTCGACCTCGCCCGAATAGACGCCGGACGCGATCATGCCGGGCGCGAAGCGCGCGCCCTCCTCGTTCGTCCAGTTGACGAGGACGAGCGGCGCCTCGGTCTCGATGCCGGCCTCGTCCAGCGTACGCATCACTTCGAGGCCCGCCAGGACGCCCAGCACACCGTCGAACTTGCCGCCCGTCGGCTGCGTGTCGAGGTGCGACCCGAAGGCGATCGGCGGGCGGGTCATGTCGCGCCCTGCTCTCGTGGCGTACATGGTGCCCATCTCGTCGATCGCGAGATCGAGCCCCGCGGCCCGGACCTGCTCGGCCAGCCAGTCGCGGACCTGGCGGTCCTCGTCCGAGAGGGCGAGCCGGTTGATGCCGCCCTTGCGCGTGCCGCCGAAGTGCGCGGTCTCCATCAGCGTCGCCCAGAGGCGGTCGGGGTCGATCCTGAGATTGGGTCGGGTCAAGGTCAGCTCGCTCGGGGTCGTGAGTCAGGAACCGCGATAGGTGGAGTAGCTCCACGGGCTCGCGGCGAGAGGGACGTGATAGTGCCGCTCGGGATCGGCGATCCCGAAGCGGATCGGCACGATATCGAGGAAGGCGGGCTCCGGCAGCGCGATGCCACGACCGCGATAATAGTCGCCGAGCCCGAAACGCAGCTCGTAGGTGCCGATCGGGATCGGCCGGCCGCCGACGAGCGGCGGGTCGGTGCGTCCGCCCGCATCGGTCACCGCGGAGGCGACCGGCCGCTCGCCGTCGCGGGCGATCTCCACGAGGTCGATCGACACGCCCTCGGCCGGCAGACCCGAGGCCGTGTCGAGCACGTGGGTCGAGAGCCGACCCGCGACCGGCAGCCGATCGGGGCCGGCGACCTGCGCGTCGAGCCGGAGCGCCGCGATGCGGAATACTTCGGCGAGAGCCGTCTCGCGCTCGGTCTCCGGCTCCAGCGCGACGCGGCGGCGGAACTCGGACAGGACTGAGTCGCGCCCATGCCGGCGCACGCAGATGATGAATGGCATGCCGAAGCGCTCGCGGTAGCGCGCGTTCAGGCGCTCGAACTCGGCCTCCCGCTCACCCGACAGCCGGTCGAGGCCCGCGGCCGCTTGTTCCGCGACGGAGGCGCTCGTCATGTTGCCGGAGCGCGCCGCCGCGCCGGCGAGTTCGGGGTGACCCCGCAGCAGCGAGATGCGGTGCTCCTCGTTACTCTCCTGCACGACGCGGCGCATCGCCTCGAAGAGGTCGGCCAGCGTCCCGAAGGGCCGCCTCCCGGCAGCGGCCGCCGCCACCCAGGGCGCGTGCTCGAAGATGCCGCCCAGCGCGGCCACGAAGGCCGAGGACGGCGCGTCGTTCAGCGCCTCGAGAGTGTGGTCCGGCATCGCCAAGTCGTGTACCGCACCGGGACGGCGCGTGTCCGGCTATACGGCCGCGCGGGCGGAACGTGAACCCGCCGACGGCTCCATCTCGCTACACAGGCGCCCCGGCCGCGATCTCGTGAGCCCTGGGACGTCGCGTGCGATACTGTCCGCGCTCGGCCCCGACGAAGAGCAGACCGAGGATCGCGAGCGCGCCGGGCCACCAGGCTTGGGCGCCGCCAATGCCGAGATCGGCGAGCGTACAGGCGGACGCGAACCCGGCCACGATGCCGGGCAGAAGCCGCGGATAGCTGACGCTCGCACCCCGCAGCGCCATCCAGACCGCGAGCGCCCCGCAGAGCGCCCCGACGAGGCCGAGTTCGTACCAGATCTGGACGAGCGGCGTGACCGGGACGTTCGCCGGGACGATCCCGGCGAGCCGCGCGCGGAACAGCGTGTCGAAGCCGGACCCGGTGAGAAGACGCCAAGGATCCAACCGCAGAAAGGCCGACCACGCGTCGAGATCGCGCTGCAACGTCCCGACCGGGATGCCGAGCTTCGGCAACAGCCCGGACGGAAGGAACGGCATCGCGGGCGCGAGCACGAGCCCGGCTGTCACCAGGATGCCCGTGATCACGACGCCCGACCTAGCCGATGCGGAGGTGAGCGCGAAGGCGAGACACCCGACGATCATAGCGATCGGCGGTGCGGCGCCAGCCCCCAGCACCGCCGCGACCGCGACCAGGATCGTCAGGCAGGCCGCCTCGACGTCGCGGTCGCGCGAACGGAGCCACGCGATGGCCGGCCACACGAACAGCACCAGCACCGACACGCCGCGCCCGAGGCTGCGCCCGTCCTCGCCGAGATTCGACCCCGGCGGCGTCACGATCGAGAGCCCGATCGCGATGGCGGCCGCGACCGCAACCCCGACGGGCGCGAGATACATGTTGGCGACGCGGGTGCGCTCGGGCAACGAGAGATAGGCCGCGAGCGCGAGGCCGAGCGTGCCGAACAGACCCCCGAGCCGGCCCGCCGAGGCGACCGGATCCGGCGACCACGCCAGCGTCACCACCATCCAGGCGAGCCCGAATACCAGGGCCGCCAAGCCGGACGAGGATGTGAGCCGGTCGGCGCTCT
>CAHJXE010000085.1 GCA_903644085.1 Hyphomicrobiales bacterium | reverse complement strand
GATGTGGGTCGGCGGCCGGGCCGCCTACGCGCCCGAGCGCGTCCTCCTCGCCGGCATCGCGGTCGGGTCGATCGCGGGCGTGGTCCTGCTCGCCGCCATGGCGAGCGGCGATCCCCGTCTCGCACCCTTGCAGAGCTGGATGGCGGGCGCGACGGACCTGACCACGCCGGACCAGGCGCTGTTTGCCGGCGCGGCGGCCGTCCTCCTGTTAGGGTCGGCGTGCCTGTGCGGCCGCTGGCTGGACGTCCTGCCGCTCGGGGCCGCGACCGCGACGAGCCTCGGGATCGGTCCCGGCCGCAGCCGTTTCGTCGTCCTCGTCCTCGCGGCCGCGCTGACCGCGGTCGCGACCCTGACGATCGGGCCGCTCGGCTTCGTCGGGCTCATGGGGCCGCATCTGGCGCGGATGCTCGGCTTCCGCAGACCCTTGCCGCAGCTCGTCGGGGCGGCCGCGCTCGGCTCCCTCGTCATGGTCGTGGCCGACTGGCTCGGGCGCACGCTCCTGTTTCCGTACCAGATCCCCGCCGGCCTCGTGGCGACCCTGATCGGGGGGCCCTACCTGATGGCGCTGCTCGCGCGGAGACCTGTATGACCGAAGCCGCCCGGCATCACGCCGGTGCCGACGCGACCCTGTTCGGCCTGGACGCCGCGACATTCGCGATCCCGGGGCGGGTGCTGCTGCAGCCGCTGACCCTGACCCTGCCGGCGCGGCGCGTCGTCGGCCTGATCGGCCATAACGGGTCGGGCAAGTCGACGCTGGTGAAGCTGCTCGCCCGCCAGCAGCCCGCGAGCGGCGGCACGATCCGCTTCGAAGGTAAGGCTCTCGATGACTGGAGCGACCGCCCCTTCGCACGCAAGGTCGCCTACCTGCCGCAGCAGACCCCGCCCGCCTCTGGCATGCTGGTCAAGGAACTCGTCGCGCTCGGCCGCTATCCTTGGCACGGTGCGTTCGGCCGCTTCGGACCGGTCGATCGGGAGAAGGTTGCGAAGGCGATGGCGCTGACCGATATCGAGCCCTTCGCCGAGCGCCTCGTCGACACGCTGTCAGGCGGCGAGCGTCAGCGCGTCTGGCTCGCCATGCTGATCGCGCAGGACGCCGAGTGCCTGCTCCTCGACGAGCCGATCTCCGCGCTTGACGTGGCGCATCAGGTCGATGTGCTGTCGCTGGTCCGCCGCCTGTCGCACGAACGCGGGCTCGGCGTCGTGGTGGTGCTCCACGACGTGAACATGGCGGCGCGCTTCTGCCACGAGATCGTCGCGCTCCATTCGGGCCGGATGATCGCGCGCGGCACCCCGGACGAGATCATGACACCGGGCTGCCTCCAAGCCATCTACGGCGTGCCCATGGGCGTCATGCCCCACCCCGACACGGGCATGTCGATCAGCTTTGTGCGATGAGCCTCGCGATCGGCTCATCCGGTGAACATCGGGCAGCCTTGCAATGCAACTCTGCTGTGGGGCGAACATCTGGTCAGGATCATGGGTCTCCCCCTTCGGTCTGCAGGTTCGGGCAAGTCTATTCATGAGAAAGGGCCGGGACCCTGCGGCCCCGGCCCTCGCGTCGTCGTCGATGATGGTGCCGCCTACTCGGCCGCGACGGCGTAGACCCACTCCGCGTCGCCCACCTCGCCGGCCTCGCCCTCATCCTGACCAGTTAGGAACGCCGGCAGTTCGTTGGCCGCGGGGTCCTCGCCAGAGGTCGTGACGGCGTCCGCGACTCCGGCGACCACGAAGGTTTGGAGACCCGGCGTGCGAAGCAGCGCGGGCAGCCAGCCGGTGCCGGCCAGCACGCGCTCCGCCGCCTCCGCCATGTCGCCCTTCTTGAGGTGATCGATGAGCTGGGCCGCAGCCTCGCCCTTCGCCTCGCGCACGGCCGCGATAATCTGGGCCTTGGTGACCCGGCCGAGATAACCCTCCTTCGTGGCGCTCCACTGCCCCGACATGTCGAGGGCGAGCGCCTCGGCGATCCGGGTCGCGTGCGCCAGGGCCGCGGGGCGCCGGTCGTAGGGCTGGTGCGTGGCGTTCAGCGTCCTCGCCGCGCAATACGCGAACAGAGCCGAGCGGCTGTCGGTGTCGAGGTCGAGGAGCCAGTCCCAGAGCTCGGACGGCTTCGTGGGCAGCTGCCGGCCCCAGTTGTCGTGCTGCCGAGCCAGCGCCTGCGCGGCCGAGCTGTCTGCGAGGTGCACACTACCGACCTGTGCGCCCGAGAACGCTGCCGACTTCACGTCGATCTCGAGGCATGAGCCTGGATTGTAGCTCTGCTGCCCGTAGAAGGCGCGCAGCGCCAGCGCATGCAGGACGGCCACGAAGGCGACGTCGGGGTCGTTCGCCAGCGCCTCTCGGAGCGCGAGGGTGCGTTGCGCCGTCAGCTCCGTCACGAGGCGCTCCGACAGCGGCTTGCCCGGATCGCTGTCGTCCTCGTCGGCCGGCGGTGTCCCGCTCGCAGCACTCCCAGCGCCGATCGTGATCACTGCGCGCTGCACGGACCCGACCGCATCGATGCCATGTTCGCCGCCGAACCCCGTGGTCTCGCCGTCCTTGCTGCTCGGTTCGACCGAGAGCTCGTCCTCCTGGCGCATGTACCCGCGCTCGATCCGGACCCGTCCCTCGTGGCCGAGGCTCACATACGCGCCGCAGCACGCGATCGCGTCCGCCTCGAAGTGCCCAGGCCGCTCGTCGAGCGCCGCGATCTCCCGCTCGAGCTCGGCCAAGCGCCGGTCCACCTCCTCCGGCAAGTCCTCGCCCGTCTCGGCGTGCTCGGCCTCGATCCGGGCCATCTCCTCCCGCAACGCGTCGAGCTGCGTCTGCTCGGCGTCGGTCAGCGGCACGACCTTCGGGAATACGCGCCGGAGACCCTGATTGTGCCCGTACGGGAAGTCGCGCGCGATCTCGACCCAGCGCCAGCCCTCCGCGATGATGATGGCCGCCTCCGCCTGGAGTTTCTCGTCGACGAGCCGGTCGAGGACCGCCGCATCCTCGAACCAGCCGCCATGGTCCTGGTTGAAGAGGTCACGCGCAACCGAGCCACCTGCCGCCTCATACGCCTCGGCGCCAATGAACACGGCGCAGCGCTCCGCAGCCGAGACCTTGCCCTCCGTCATCATGCGGCGGATCAGGTAGGGCTCCTTGTTGTAGCCCCGGCTGACCGCCTCCCAGACCTGCTCCTGCCGGGCGTGGTCGCCCGAGACCGTGAACGCCATGAGCTGCTCGAGGCTGATCGCGTCCTCGGCGTAGAGCTCGAGCAGCACGGGCGACACGCTCGTCAGCCGGAGGCGTTGGCGCACGACGGCCGGTGTCACGAAGAAGCGCGCCGCGATCTCGTCGTCACCCATCCCGTGCTCGTCGCGCAGCGCCAGGAACGCCCGGAACTGGTCGAGCGGGTGCAGCGCCTCGCGCATCGTGTTCTCGGCGAGCGAGTCCTCTTCCGCGATGCCGCCGTTCCGCACGATGCAGGGCACGCGCACTGTCTTCGACAACCGCTTCTGCTTGGCCAGAAGCTTCAGGGCCTCGAACCGGCGGCCGCCGGCCGGAACCTCGTACATCCCTGTCTCCTGCCCCTCACCGTCGAGCACGGGCCGGACCGAGAGAGACTGGATCAGACCGCGCCGGGCGATATCCTCGGCCAGGTTCTCGATCGACACGCCCGCCTTGATGCGGCGGACATTCGCCTGGCTGAGGATGAGCTTGTTCAAAGGTACGTCGCTTACCCCGTTCAGCATGATCTTCGACATCGTGGGTTCTCCGCGACGGGCGGAGGAGAGCCTCTCTCTTCCCCAATCTCCCGTCGCGAAGCCCCCTCCCTCCTCTTCCTCTCTGCTGGACCGGTCAGGCCGAGACCCATCCGGTCTGGCGGCCCGATCCGTCAGGCGACCTGATCCATGAGGCGCTTCGCCTTCAGCTCGAGGTCGAGCCGCGCGTCCTGCCGCGGCTCGGCGCGGGCGAAGGCCGTGATGCCCTGCACGAAGTCGAACACGCTCTCCGGCGGCCGGCCCTCCTCGACCAGCACCGCCTCGATGATCTTCCCCGTGTCGCCCTTCGAGAAGCCGCGCTTGCGCAGGAACTCGCTCCGCTCCTCCTCCGTGCGGGCGACGACCTGACGACGCGCCGCCTGGACGCCGCTGACGAAGGCGCTCGCCGAGGAGTTCGCGAAGCTCTCCAGCGCCGGGGCGGCCTCCTGCGCGAACCGCGAGGCCGCGTATTTCGAGTGCCGGATCGTGAGCTCCTCGAACTGCTCGACCCCCCACAGGTTGCGGTTGGCGCAGACCGCCCGGAGATAGAACGACGCGATGCCGAGCGAGCGCGCGCCCACCTCCGAGTTCCAGCAATAGAAGCCCCGGAAATACAGGTCAGGCGAGCCGTCGGGAAGGCGACCGGCCTCGATCGGGTTCGCGTCGTCGCACAGGAACACGAACACGTCGCGGTCGGACGCGTAGAGCGTGGTCGTGTCCTTCGTGATGTCAACCTGGGGGTTATGCACCATGGTCGCCCAGTCGAGGACGCCTGGCACCTTCCAGCGCGTGTCGCCGGTGCCGTTGCCCGCGATGCGCATCACCGCCTCGACCAGCTCGTGATCGTGGATGCGGCCGTAATCGGGTCCGGTCACCGCTCGGAGCTCCGTGCGGCCATCCTCGGTCGTATACGTCTTCACCATCTCGGACCGGTGGTGGTTCAGCCCGTATTGCAGGTTGATGCCAGCGATAGGGGCCGGCAGGCCGCGCAGGTAGCCGGCCGGTGCGCCGACCAGGCTCGCGAGCTGGCCGAAGCTCCAATGCGTCGGCGCCACAGGCTCGTGCACACCAGGCAGCACGAGCGCGAGACGCTCGGCGCTGTCCCGCGAGGCCTCGACACGGACCTCCCGGCTCTCGAAGGTGCGGGCGCGAGATCTATCGGCTCGGGACTTCACCGACCGGTGCAGGTCGGTCAGCGAGAGGTACCGCTCGTCGGCGGGCCGCGAGAACCACTCGGACGAGACACGCCCGATCCGCTCGCCGCGGCTGAGGTCGACGCGATGCCCGCCTGCTGGAGGCCGGGGCAGGGGGCCAGGGAGTACGACGGCTGAGGAAAAGCTGGCTGGGGTCATGGGACATCTCCACGACGAGCGCCGGCCAGAGCCTCTCTCTCGCCGTCCGCGTACGTCGCGGAGCCCAGCTCTCACCTCTCCCTCTCTGGCCGGGCGCTGCCGCGATGTTCCGAGTTCGCGCAGCTGTGGGCGCCGGTCCGACCAGCGCGGACACGTGACGCGGTCCCTAAACGCGTCCTTCAGATCGACTCTTCGCGCTTCGTCGTCAGTTGTCCAACCCGGCCATCGCTCTCGGGTCGACGAGGCGGTCGTAATCGGGGCCCGTGACGTAGCCCAGCGCGAGCGCCGCCTCGCGCGGCGTCACGCCGTCGGCGAGCGCCTGCGCGGTGATGTGGGCGACCTTGTCGTAGCCGATGACCGGGTTCAGCGCGGTCGCGAGCAGCAGGGCGTTCGCGACGTTCTGGTCGAGGCGGGCGCGGTCGACCTCCAAGCCCCGGACCAGCCCGGCCGCGAAGACGCGAGCGCTGTCCGCCAGCACGCGGATCGATTGCAGGAGGTTGTAGATCAGCACGGGCTTCGCGACGTTCAGCTCGAAATTGCCCGACGCCCCCGCGGCCAAGACGGTCGCGTGGTTGCCGATCGCCTGGAAGGCCGCCTGCGCGACCACCTCGGCGATCGTCGGGTTGCGCTTGCCCGGCATGATCGAGGAGGTGAGCCCGTCATCCGGGATGACGAGTTCGCCGAGGCCGCAGCGCGGGCCCGAGCCGAGCAGGCGGACGTCGTTCGCGATCTTGAGGAGCGACACCGCGAGGACGTTCAGCGCGGCCGACACCTCGACCAGCGCGTCGTGCGCCGCCATGCCCTCGAACTTGCTGGGATTGGGCGCGAACGCGATGCCGGCCAGCTCACCGGCCTCATCGCAGAACGCCGCATCGAAACCCGGCGGCGCGTTCAGCCCCGTGCCGACGGCTGTCCCACCCTGCGGCAGCAGGTGGAGACGCGGCAGCGTGCCCTCGATCCGCGCGATGCCGTTCGCGACCTGCCGGGCGAAGGCGTCGAAGGCCTGCCCCATGGTCATCGGGACCGCGTCCATCAGGTGGGTCCGGCCGATCTTCACGACGTCCGCGAAGGCCTCCGCCTTTCCGGCGAGCTCGCGATGCAACTCCGTCAGCGCCGGCACGAGCCGGTCCCGCAGCGCGAGCGCGGTCGCGATGTGCATGACCGTCGGGAAGCTGTCGTTCGAGGATTGCGAGCGGTTGACGTGGTCGTTCGGGTGGACGGGCGACTTCGTGCCGAGCGGCTGGCCGAGGCGCTCGTTCGCCCGGTTGGCCACGACCTCGTTCGCGTTCATGTTCGTCTGGGTGCCGGACCCGGTCTGCCAAATCGTGAGCGGGAAGTGATCGTCGAAGGCGCCCTGCCACAGCTCCCGGGCGGCAGCCTCGATCGCGTCCGCGAGCGCGGGGTCGAGCGCGCCGAGCCGCCGGTTGGCGCGCGCGGCCGCGATCTTCTGCAGCCCGAAGGCCCGGACGAGGCCCGTCTGGAAGCGCTCCTCGCCGATCGCGAAGAGGACGAGCGCGCGCTGCGTCTGCGCCCCCCAGTAGCGCCCGGCCGGGATGGCGACCGGGCCGAACGCGTCGTGTTCGGTGCGGGTGGCGCTCATGGGAGGTCTGCGGCAGCCTGGCCGATGCGGGCGCGCGCCGTCTCGTCGAACTCGCCCGCGAGCTTCGCCACCACGATCGTCGCGACCGTGTTGCCGATGACGTTGCAGGTCGAGACCGCGATGGACAGGAAGCGGTACACGCCGAAGATCAGCGCGAGGCCGTCCACCGGCAGGGTGCCGCTCGCCGTGACGGTCGCGGCGAAGACCACGAAGGAGCCGCCCGACACGGTCGCGGCGCCCTTGGAGGTCAGGAGCATGACGGCCAGGATGCCGAGCTCCCCCTCCCAGCTCAAGGGCACGTCATAGGCGTTCGCCAAGAAGATGACGCCCATCGACATGAACAGCGACGTTCCGTCGAGGTTGAACGCGTAGCCGGTCGGCAGCACGAGCCCGACCGCCTGTTTCGACGCCCCGTAGGCCGGGAGCTTCTCGAGAAGCCTCGGCAGCACGCTCTCCGAGGATGCGGTCCCCAGCATGATGAGGATCTCCTCGCGGATGAAGCGCAGCAGGTGGACGAGGCTGATCCGGAACGCCGCGCAGACCGCTCCCAGCACCACCGCGATGAAGAGGAGTACGAGCGCGTAGAAGGCGAGCACCAGGTAGGCGAGCGAGATCAGCACCGCCGTCCCGTTCGAGCCGACCGCGTAGGCGACCGCCCCGAAGGTCCCGATCGGGGCGAGCCGCATGACGACGTGGATGAACTCGAAGAAGGCCGTCGAGATCGTCTCGAGGCCGCGCTCGATAGGCGCGCGCCGCTTGGGGGAGAGCATCATCAGGCCGAAGCCGAAGATGAGCGCGATCACCAGCACTTGCAGGATCTCGCCGCGCGCGAAGGCGCCCACGAAACTGTCCGGGAAGACGTTGAGCAGGAACTGGTCGAAGGTCGTGTGCGAGGCGTCCGCCGCCTTCACGGCCGCGGCCGCGCCCCGGGAGGCGCCGGCCGAGGCGGTCATCCCACCCATACCTTTTCCGATGCCGATCAGGTTGCCGAACACGAGGCCGAGCACGAGCGCCACGGAGGAAACGACCTCGAAATAGACGATCGCCAAGAGGCCGACCTTGCCGACGCGCTTGAAGTCGCCCGCCGCCACGAGCCCGACCGCGACTGTGAGGAACACGAGCGGCGCGACCGCCGTCTTGATGAGACGCAGGAAGATGTCGCCCAGCACCTTCATCGAGGTCGCGAAGTCGGGCCAGATCAGCCCGACCGCGATCCCGAGCACCATGCTGACCGAGACCTGGAAGCCGAGACCCGTCCAGACGGGTGGCCTCGTGACGGGCGCCGTGCGCGGGAGGGCGGCGTCGGCACTCGCGATCATCGTGTGCTCCCGTTCGGGTCTGCGAGCACGCGGTCGACCATCGGGCCGCAAGAGCCCAGATAGTTGGCCGGATCGCAGTGGCGGCGGATCGCGACCTCGCCCCCCAAGGCCTCCGCGACCTCGCGCGACGTCGCGAGAACAGCCGCGAGGTCGCGTCCACCTTCGATCGCCTCGCGGCATGCCTCGTAGACGATGTCATGGGCGCGCTGGCGGCCGAGCGCCGGGGCGGCCGCCATCATCACGGCCTCCGCCACGACGAGCCCGCCCGTCAGCCCGAGATTTTGACGCATGCGGTCCTCGTGGACCACGAGCCCGGCCAGCATGGACTTCGCGTTCGCGAGCGAAGACGCTGTCAGGAGGAAGCTCTCGGGCAGCGACACCCATTCGAGGTGCCAGGGACCGGTCGCGCGTTCGAAGTCCTGGACCATTGCGTCCAGCATCGCGGCGACGTGCTGGCGCACCGCCTTGGCGGCCGCGAGCATCAGCTCACTCGAGATCGGGTTGCGCTTCTGCGGCATGGTGGAGGAGGCGCCCCGCCCGGGCACGAAGGGCTCGGACGCCTCGCCGAACTCGGTCGCGGACATCATCATGACGTCCGTCGCGATCTTGGCCAACGTGCCGGTCACGAGGCCGAGCAACGTCACGGCCTCGGCGAGGCCGTCGCGCGCGACGTGCCAGGTGATCGCGGGCTGGGCGAGGCCCAGCTCTTCGCAGAAGAGGCGCTGGATCTCGAGCCCCGCCTCGCCGACGGAGGCGAGCGTGCCGGCGGCGCCCGCGAACTGGCCCAGCAGAATGCGCGGCCGGGCCTGCTGGACACGCTCGATGTGCCGGTCGATGCCGGAGAGCCAGACCGCCGCCTTGTACCCGAAGGTGACGGGCAGGGCCTGCTGGAGATGCGTGCGCCCGGCCATCGGCGTGTCGCGATGGCGGCGCGCGAGCCCGGCCAGGATGGCGCGGAGCTCCCCCAGGTCGCGCGCCACGATGTCGAGCGCGGCACGGACCTGAAGCACGCTCGCGGTGTCCATGATATCTTGCGTGGTCGCGCCCCAATGGACGTAGCGCCCCGCCTCGCTGGCCGCCTCGGCGAGCTGGTGGACAAGCGGCAGGATCGGGTAGCCGACGTTCTCCGTGTCGCGGCGCAGTCGCTCCCAGTCGATCACGATGGACCCGCAGGCCGCGGCGATCGAGCGGGCGGCCTCCGCCGGCACGATCCCGAGCCGCGCCTGGGCACGGGCCAGCGCCGCCTCCGCCTCGAGGTAGCGACCGACCAGCGCCTCGTCGGCGAACACGGCGCGCATCTCGGCCGTGCCGAACATGTCGCGGAACAGGGCGGAATCGAAGACGGTGCTACCCAAGACGTCCCTCGCTCACACCCATCTACGCAGGCATTATGCAAACTATGTACGAACATAGTTGAGCCGTCAACGTCGCCCTGGTGAGCGGAACTGCCTTGACGACCGCGAAGGGCTTGGGCTCCTGCTGATCCACCGCCGAATGGGATCACGCTCGTGGAGACGCGCTACGCCTACGTCGCCCGCGCGCTCGCGGAAGCGATCGCCGACGGGCGGCATCCGGTCGGCTCGCTCTTGCCGAACGAGCTCGACCTCGCGGAGCACTTCGCGGTCAGCCGCTCGACGGTGCGCGCCGCGATGCGTGAACTCCAGGCCTCCGGCCTCGTCAGCCGGCGCAAGAGCGCTGGGACGCGCGTCGAGGCGTCCGACGCGGCCGGACGGGCCGGCGGCTTCTCGCAGAACCTCGACACGATCGAGGCCGTGCAGCAGTTCGGCGTCGAGACGGAGCGGCGCATCCAGGAGGTCGCGGACGTCGTGTCGGATGACGACCTGGCAGGTCGCATGGGCTGCCGGCCGGGCCGGAGATGGTTGCGCATCTCGTTCATGAGACTCGTGCCGAACGATACAACCGCGAAGCCCATCTGCTGGACGGACGTCTACATCGACGCCGCCTTCGGCCAGGAGGTCCGCGCGCGCCTGGACGGGCATACCGGGATCTACGGCACGCTGGTCGAGACGATCTCAGGTCGCCGCATCGGCGAGATCCGCCAGGACATTACCGCGACGGGCGTGCCGGATGCCGTCGCGGTCGCGCTGAAAGCTGGAGCCGGGAGCCCAGCGCTCGCGATCCGCCGACAGTACATCCTCAGCCCGAACTCGATGGCCGAGGTCTCTCTCAGCATCCACCCGGCGGATCGATACAGCTACTCGACCCGCCTTCGACGGCGAACGTGACGGTCTCGGGCGGTCAGATACCCTGGCCGCCCGAGACCTCGATCCGCTGGGCGTTGATCCACCGATTGTCGTCCGACAGGAGACCCGCGATCATGGGGCCGATATCGTCGGGCAGGCCGGCGCGGCCGAGCGCGGTCATGTCGGCGAAGATCTTGTTGACGTCCGGGTTGTCGCGCACCGCGCCGCCCCCGAAGTCCGTCTCGATCGCGCCCGGCGCCACCGTGTTGACGGCTATTCCCCGCGCGCCCAACTCCTTCGCCATGTACACGCTGAGCACCTCGACGGCGCCCTTCACCGCCGCATAGGCGGCGTAGCCGGGATATGACACCCGGGTCAGGCCGGACGACAGGTTCACGATGCGGCCCCCATCGGCGATCAGCGGCAGCAGCGCCTGGGTCAGGAAGAACACGCCCTTGAAGTGTGGTCTGCCCCCTGAGAAGTGGTCCTCCCTGATGTATGGCTTTGAGCCATGTGGAGGACAGTTCGATGTCGAGGAAGCGGCACAAGCCTGAGGAAATCGTCACGAAGCTGCGGCAGGTCGAGGTGCTGACGGCGCAGGGTCGAACGGTTGCGGAGGCGATCCGGTCGATCGGGGTCACGGAGGTGACGTTCTATCGTTGGCGCCAGGAATACGGCGGCCTGAAGGGTGATCAGGTGAAGCGCCTGAAGGAGTTGGAAGCCGAGAACGTGCGGCTTCGTCGAGCCGTTGCCGACCTCACGGTAGAGAAGCTGATCCTGCGCGAGGCTGCCTCGGGAAACTTCTGAGCCCTGCCCGTCGCCGCGCCTGCATCGAGCACGTGGTCGCCGAACATGGCGTGTCCGAGCGCATGGCGTGCCGTGTGCTCGG
>CAHJXE010000084.1 GCA_903644085.1 Hyphomicrobiales bacterium | reverse complement strand
GGCAGGAGCCCGTCCGGCGACAGGCCGGAGAAGATCAGCCCCTTGTCCTCCAGCCGGTCGCGGTAGGCCATGTTGACCTCGTAACGGTGGCGGTGGCGCTCGCTGATCTCGGTCCCGTCATAGATTTCCGCGATCCGGCTGCCCTGCCGAAGGCGCGCCGTGTAGGCGCCGAGCCGCATCGTGCCGCCGAGGTCGCCGCCCGAGAGGCGCGTCTCGAGTTCGTTGCCGTTCAGCCACTCGGTCAGGAGGCCGACCACGGGTTCGGGCGTCGCGCCGAACTCGGTCGAACCGGCATCCGGCACGCCGGCGAGCGAGC
Organism: Hyphomicrobiales bacterium; assembly: GCA_903644085.1. GTDB lineage: Bacteria > Pseudomonadota > Alphaproteobacteria > Rhizobiales > Beijerinckiaceae > Enterovirga. The sequence continues at coordinate 10,884 of CAHJXE010000084.1, read as the reverse complement.
GGGTCGCCTCGATCACGGCCATCTGCATGCCGAAGCAGATGCCGAAATACGGCACCTTGCGCTCCCGTGCGAACCGCGCCGCCTTGATCTTGCCCTCGGTGCCGCGCGCCCCGAAGCCGCCCGGCACCAATATGCCGTTCACGCCCTCCAGGAAGGGTGACGGGTCCTCGCGCTCGAAGATCTCGCTCTCGATCCAGTCGAGGTTGACCTTTACCCGATTGGCGATCCCGCCGTGATGGAGCGCCTCGATCAGCGACTTGTAGGCGTCCTTCAGCCCCGTGTACTTGCCCACGACCGCGATCGTGACCTCGCCCTCGGGGTTCTTGACCCGCTCGGCGATGGTCCTCCAGCGATCGAGATCCGGCAGCTTGGCGCTGCGCACGCCGAAGATGCGCAGGATCTCGTCGTCGAGGCCGGCCGCGTGATAGGCGAGCGGCACGTCGTAGATGGACCCGACGTCGCGCGCCTCGATGACGGCGCTCTCGCGCACGTTGCAGAACAGGCCGAGCTTGCGCCGCTCGTCCTGCGGGATGTCGCGGTCGCAGCGGCAGAGCAGGATGTCGGGCTGGATGCCGATCGAGCGCAACTCCTTCACGGAATGCTGCGTCGGCTTGGTCTTCAGCTCGCCGGCTGCCGGGATGTAGGGCAGGAGCGTGAGGTGGAGGAAGAGCGCCTGCCCCCGGTCGAGCTCCTGGCCGAGCTGGCGGATCGCCTCGAAAAAGGGCAGGCCTTCGATATCGCCGACCGTGCCGCCGATCTCCACGAGCACGAAGTCGAAGCCGTCGTTGCCCGACATCACGAAGTCCTTGATGGCGTTCGTGACGTGCGGGATCACCTGGATCGTGGCGCCGAGATAATCGCCGCGGCGCTCCTTCGCGATGATGTCCTGGTAGATGCGCCCGGTCGTGATGTTGTCCTCACGGGTACAGGGCCGGCCCGTGAAGCGCTCGTAATGACCGAGGTCGAGGTCGGTCTCGGCCCCGTCGTCGGTCACGAACACCTCGCCGTGCTGGTAGGGGCTCATCGTCCCCGGATCGACGTTGAGATAGGGGTCGAGTTTCCGCAGCCGGACCTTGTAGCCTCGCGCTTGAAGCAGCGCGCCGAGCGCCGCCGACGCGAGACCTTTGCCGAGCGAGGAGACCACGCCGCCGGTGATGAAGACATACCGCGTCATGGGAGGCGAGCCTTAAGGCCGGAACGGTCGGTTGGCCAGCGCATTCCGAGCCGGTTCACCGGCTTCGTCCACAACCGATCCGCGATCTCGGGCGTCGCTGCGAGGCGAAGCGTCGCCGCACGATCAGCGTGATTGTGGGACCTGTGGCTGCGCCGGCGCTCCAGGCGCGATCGGAGTCGCGGGCTGCTGCATGCGTTGCAGCTGCTCCAGTACGCCCGGGCCCTGGCTGCCGGCCGGCTGCTGCCCGGACGGGACGCCGGCCTGCGGCGCGTTCTGGTCGAAGATGGAGCGGGGCGCCGAGCCCCGATGCGCGAGCACGCCGAGTACGAGGCTCGTCAGGAAGAACAGTCCCGCCAGAACCGCTGTCGCCCGCGTCAGGGCGTTGGCTTGGCCGCGGCCGGTCATGAAACCAGACACGCCGCCCCCACCCCCTCCGAGCCCGAGCCCGCCCTCCGAGCGCTGGAGCAGCACGACGCCAATCAGTGCGAGCACGATGAGGAGGTGGACGACGATGAGGACGGTCTGCATGGATGAGCCTTCGGGCGAGGTCGCCCGATCTGTTGCGCGCTCCCTACCACGCGAGACCGCGAGATTGGAAGGCGACGATCACGGCAGATAAGCCCTCGCGATCCCGAGAAAGTCCGCCGCCACCAGGCTCGCGCCGCCGACGAGCGCACCGTTGACGTCCGCGACGCCCATCAGCTCGCGCGCGTTCTGAGGCTTCACCGAGCCGCCATACAGGATGCGGATACCTGTTCCGGCCTCGTCGAACCGGTCCGTCAGCCTGTGACGGATGAGGGCATGCACCTCGGCTACGTCGGCGGCATCGGGCGTGAGCCCCGTCCCGATCGCCCAGACCGGTTCGTAGGCTACGACGGTGTCGTGCGCAGTCGCCCCGTCCGGCACGGAGCCGTCCACCTGGGACGCCACGATCTCCAGCGCGCGGCCAGCCTCGCGCTCCTCCCGGGTCTCGCCGACGCAGACGATCGCGGTGAGGCCGGCATGTCGTGCGGCCTCCGCTTTTGCGCAGATCTCGTCATCGCTCTCGCGATGATGGGCGCGGCGTTCGGAATGCCCGAGGATCACGTAGGTCGCCCCGAGGTCGGACAGCATCTCGGCCGACACGCTCCCCGTGTAAGCGCCGGACACGCTCTGGTGCGCGTCCTGGCCCCCGACCGCGATCGCGGATCCAGCCCGCCCAGAGAAGGCGTGCAAGAGCGTCACGGGCGGGCAGACAAGCAACTCGACGGCGCTCGCGAGATCGTCGGAGTAGCCGCTCAGGATCTCGTCGAGGACCGAGACCGAGCTTTTCAGCCCGTTCATCTTCCAATTGCCCGCGACAAGCGGCCGCAATCCATCACGCGCCATGCCAAGTTCCTTGAAGCCCCGGGCCGCCTAGCAGAGAGGGTCGTCCGCGACAACGCCAGCCGAACCGGGCTTCCCGGCATGGCGCGCTTGCGGTATCGCCGGGCGATGAGCGACGCAGAGAGACGAGATGCTGCAGGGCATTAACCGGATCGGCCGGAGCTGGGCGGGCCGTGCGATCATCGCGGTCATGTTCGGCTTCCTGATCGTGAGCTTCGCGATCTGGGGCATCGGCGACATCTTCCGAGGCAACGTGCGCACGCAGGTCGCGACCGTGGGTAAGACCGACGTCACGGCGGACGCGTTCCGCAGCGCTTATCAGACCGAGTACCAGGCTCTGATCCGGCGTGCGCGACAGGCGATCTCGCCGGATCAGGCGCGGGCGCTCGGGCTCGAGCAGCGTGTGCTCGGACGTCTCGTGTCCGAGACCGCGATGGATCAGCGGACACGCCAGCTCGGGCTCGACGTGCCGAACTCGCTCGTCGCCCGCACGATCGCGTCCGATCCGAGCTTCCAGGGCGCGAACGGCGCGTTCGATCGCGCCCAGTTCGTCGAGCTTCTCAGGTCCAACGGCATGAGCGAGGCGCAATTCGTGCGCGACCAGCGCTCCGTCCTCGCGCGATACCTGCTGGCCGACGCTCTCACGAGCACGGTGCCGGTGCCGATCGCGATGCGCGAGGCGATCCACCGCTACCAGACGGAGAGGCGGTCGATCGAGTATGTCGTCCTGAACGCCGCCTCGGTCGGGGAGATCGCGACGCCGACGGATGCCCAGCTCCAATCGTTCTACGACGGCCGGAAGTCCGTCTATCGCGCACCGGATTATCGCGCCCTCAACGTGCTGACCGTCGATCCCGCGAGCCTCGCCAAGCCGGACGCGGTGTCGGACGAGGATGCGCGCCGCCAATATGACCGGGTGAAGGATACGCGCTTCGGGACGCCGGAGCGGCGCACGGTGCAGCAGATCGTGTTCCCCACGAAGAGCGAGGCGGATGCCGCCGCGGCCGAGATCGCGGGCGGAACGAGCTTCGACGAGGTCGCGACGAAGCGCGGCGTCGACGCCGCCTCGCTGAGTCTGGGCACGTTCACGCGCGGCGAGATGCTCGAACCGGCGACGGCAGACGCGGCGTTCGCACTCGCGGAGAACGCGGTCAGCGGGGTCGTCGAGGGGCGGTTCGGTCCCGTCATCGTGCGGGTCACCAAGGTGGAGCCGGGCGCCTCCAAGCCGTTCGCGGAGGTCGCGAGCGAGATCAAGAGCGATCTCGCCCGGGAACGGGCAGTCGGCGAGATCCAGTCGGTCCACGACGCGATCGAGGACCAACGCTCCGCCGCGAAGTCGCTCGCGGACATCGCGAAGGAGCGCGGCCTGACGCTGGTTCAGGTGCCGGCGGTGGATCGGCAGGGGATCGACAAGGCCGGCCAGCTCGTGACGAATATCGGCGACTCGACCGCCGTGCTTGGGGCGGCCTTCCGGTCCGATGTCGGTGCGGACAACGAGGCCGTCCGCTCCCGTGGCGGTGGCTACACCTGGTTCGAGGTCACGGGCGTCGAGGCGGCGCGTGACCGCCCTCTTCCCGAGGTACGGGACCGCGTCGCGGCCGATTGGCGATCCGATGAAGTGGCGCGGCTCCTCGCCGACAAGGCCCGCGACATGGTGGGCAAGATCGGCGCTGGCGAGACGCTGGCCACGCTTGCGGGTACGGCTGGGTCACAGGTGCAGATCGCGGATCTCGAACGCGGGCGCGCGAGCGGCGCATTGCAGGTCTCGGCCGTCGCCCGCGCCTTCGCGACGCCCGTCGGGCAGGCGGCCGATACGGGTGGCGGCGACGAGTCGCGGATCGTGTTCAAGGTATCGAGCGCCTCGGCCCCAGCCTTCGTGACGACGACGCAGCAGGCGGCGGGCGTCGAGGACCAGCTACGCACGGCGCTCACCGACGATATGCTCGGCGAGTACGTGGGAGATGTCGAGAAAGCCATCGGCGTTCAAGTCTACGGCGAGAACGTGCGGCGAGCGATCGGCGGCGGAGATCTGTGATACCGGACCCTCCCGCCGGACCTGACCCGACGTGAGCCCGCCCCTCCCCGGTCTCGACGAGTTCGTGCGGCGGCACGGCGGGGGGTCGCCCTTCGTCGTCCGCTCGCGGGTTCCGGGCGACCTCATCACGGCGGTCGCGGCCTTCCTCAAGCTGCGTGCGTCGTGGAGTGGCCCGGCCTTCCTCCTCGAATCCGTCGAGGGCGGCGCGACGCGCGGCCGCTACTCCATGATCGGGCTCTTGCCGGACCTCGTCTGGCGCTGTCGCGGAGGCGTGGCCGAGATCGCGCGGGATCTCACGGCATATGACGCGCCCGCCTTCGCGTCGGCGGACGCGGCGCCGCTCGCGAGCCTGCGCGCGCTCATCGCCGAGAGCGCGATCGACCTCGAGCCGGACTTGCCCCCGATGTCAGCCGGCCTGTTCGGCTATCTTGGCTACGACATGGTCCGCCAAGCCGAGCGTCTGGGGCCGCGCAAGGCCGATCCGATCGGCGTGCCGGAGGCGATCCTGGTCCGCCCGACCGTCATGGTGGTGTTCGACAACGTTCGTGACGAGATGTCGGTCGTCCAGGTCGTCCGGCCGCGACCTGGGGCGAGCGCCTCGCTCGCCTACGAACAGGTCGCGGACACGCTGGATCGGCTCGTCACCGTTCTGGAGGCGGCGCTGCCGTTGCAGGACGAGCCGGCCGAAGCCGATATCCCGAGCGGTCGGCCACAACCCTGCATGAGGCCGGACGACTACGCGGCGGTCGTGGCACGCGCCAAGGAGTACATCCTCGCCGGCGACGTCTTCCAGGTTGTGCTGTCGCAGCGCTTCGAGGCCGAGTTTGCGCTCCCGCCTTTCGCGCTCTACCGCTCGCTTCGACGCGTCAACCCCGCGCCGTTTCTCTGCTACCTGGACTTCGAAGATTTCCAGATCGTCTGTTCCAGCCCGGAGATCCTCGTCCGGGTCCGCGACGGACGGGTCACGATCCGGCCGATCGCCGGCACGCGCCGTCGCGGCGCGACGCCCGTCGAGGACGGAGAGTTGGCGGCCGAACTGCTGGCCGACCCCAAAGAGCGGGCGGAGCACCTGATGCTGCTCGATCTCGGGCGCAACGATGTCGGGCGCGTCACGAAGATCGGTTCCGTCGAGGTGACCGGCAGCTTCTTCGTCGAGCGCTACAGCCACGTCATGCACATCGTGTCGAACGTCGAGGGTGTGCTCCGCGCCGATCGCGACCCGCTGGACGCGCTCTTCGCCGGGTTCCCGGCCGGCACGGTGTCGGGTGCACCGAAGGTCCGCGCGATGGAGATCATCGACGAGCTGGAGCCGGACGGACGCGGAGCTTACGGGGGCTGCATCGGCTATTTCGGGGCGGACGGACAGATGGATACCTGCATCGTGCTGCGGACCGCGGTCGTGAGAGACGGTCGCATGTACGTCCAGGCCGGGGCCGGGATCGTGCATGACAGCGATCCCGCGGCAGAGCAGCAGGAATGCCTCAACAAGGCCAAGGCAATGTTCAGTGCGGCCGAAGATGCGGGACGCTTCGCCGTTTCCCGGCGCGGCGATCGATAAAAAGGTCAGTTGCCGGAGCGGCTGGAGACCACCGTCTTGACCTGCTGTAACAGCGCGGTCGGGCTCGTGCCGAGGGCGTTGAGCCCCGCCCGGACCGACCAATAGCCCGCGATCAGGATCACGGGCACGAGGATCCAGCCGAGCACCTCCTCGGCGACCCGGCGGCGGCGGCGGCGCTCCCATCGTTTCTCCCGCCAGGACTTCTTGGCCTGAGAATGCTTGGCCGAGGAAAGCGGGCCCGCATGATGTTCCCCCTCCGGATCGGCCTGATCCAGAGGGCCGGCATGGATCTCGCTCATCTCGGCGCGTTCGTCATGCCCGGACCAGGGGCACCTTCGGCACCGTGCTGACGCCTCCGCCGCTGCCGGGGCTCTTCGGCTTCGGAGGTCTCTTGGCGAACGGCTTCGGCTTGCGCTTAGCCGGTTTCGCGGCGACCACCTTCTCCGGCCGCGGGACGACCGGGCCTTCGGGGAACTCGAAGCCGATCGCCTGCTTCCCGTCCGTCTCGACCACGACGACCCGCACGGCACCGCCATTCTTCAACTTGCCGAACAGCACCTCGTCGGCGAGCGGCGTCTTGATGGTTGCCTGGATGAGGCGCGCCATCGGGCGCGCGCCCATCGCCTCGTCGTAGCCGTGCTCGGAGAGCCACTCGCGCGCCTCGTCCGACAGCTCGATGACGACGTTGCGGTCGGCGAGCTGCGCCTCGAGCTGAAGCACGAACTTGTCCACCACCTTCGCCACGACCTCCTTCGGCAACCGGCCGAACGAGATGATCGAGTCGAGACGGTTGCGAAATTCCGGCGCGAACAGCCTGTTGATCGCCTCCGTGTCCTCGCCCTCGCGCTTGTTCATCGTGAAGCCGAAATTCGCCTTGGCGAGATCGGCCGCCCCGGCATTCGTCGTCATGATGATGATCACGTTGCGGAAATCGACCTGCTTGCCGTTGTGATCGGTCAGCTTGCCGTGATCCATGACCTGCAACAGAATATTGAACAGGTCGGGATGAGCCTTCTCGATCTCGTCGAGCAACAACACGCAATGGGGATGCTGGTCGATCCCGTCCGTCAGGAGCCCGCCCTGGTCGAACCCGACATAGCCGGGCGGGGCGCCGATCAGGCGCGAGATCGTGTGCCGCTCCATGTACTCCGACATGTCGAAACGCAGCATCTCGACGCCGAGCGAGGAGGCGAGCTGCTTCGCGGCCTCGGTCTTGCCGACGCCGGTCGGCCCCGCGAACAGGTAGGAGCCGATCGGCTTCTCCGGATCGCGCAAGCCCGCCCGGGCGAGCTTGATCGCGGAGGTGAGCGCGGTGATCGCGACCTCCTGCCCGTAGACGACACGCTTCAGCGTCGTCTCGAGGTTGGAGAGGACCTCGGCATCGTCCTTCGACACGGTCTTGGGCGGGATACGGGCCATGGAGGCGATCGTCGCCTCGATCTCCTTGATGCCGATCGTCTTCTTGCGCCGGTGCTCCGGCACCAGCATCTGCGAAGCACCCGTTTCGTCGATCACGTCGATCGCCTTGTCCGGCAGCTTGCGGTCGTTGATGTAGCGCGCCGAGAGCTCGACCGCCGCCTTCACGGCCTCGGCCGTGAAGCGCAGCTTGTGGAACTCCTCGTAATAAGGCTTCAAACCCTTCACGATCTCGATCGTGTCCGGGATCGACGGCTCGTTGACGTCGATCTTCTGGAACCGCCGCACGAGCGCGCGGTCCTTCTCGAAATACTGACGATATTCCTTGTAGGTCGTCGATCCGATGCAGCGCAGCGTGCCCTGCGCGAGGGCGGGCTTCAGCAGGTTCGACGCGTCCATCGCGCCGCCCGAGGTCGCGCCCGCGCCGATCACCGTGTGGATCTCGTCGATGAACATGATGGCGTTCGGGTGCGCCTCGATCTCTTTCACGACCTGCTTCAGCCGTTCCTCGAAGTCACCGCGATAGCGCGTCCCGGCGAGCAACGTCCCCATGTCCAGCGAGAACACGATCGCGTCCTCGAGAACTTCCGGCACCTCGCCACGCACGATCTTGCGCGCGAGCCCCTCGGCGATGGCCGTCTTGCCGACGCCGGGGTCGCCGACCAGGAGAGGATTGTTCTTCTGCCGTCGGCAGAGAACCTGGATCGTGCGCTGCACCTCGGACTCGCGTCCGATCAGCGGGTCGATCTTGCCCTCGCGGGCCTTCTTGTTGAGGTTGACGCAGTATGTGTCCAGGGCCTCGCCCTTTTTCTTTGGCCGGCTCTCGTCGTCGCCGGAGGGACGTTCGTTCGACTCCTCGTCGGAACCGCGTGTCGCCCGGTTCTCGGAGAGACCCGGACGTTTCGCGATCCCGTGGCTGATGTAGTTGACCGCGTCGTAGCGGGTCATCTCCTGCTCCTGCAGGAAATAGGCCGCGTGGCTCTCGCGCTCGGCGAAGATCGCCACGAGAACGTTCGCGCCCGTGACCTCCTCGCGTCCGGAAGACTGGACGTGGATGACGGCGCGCTGGATCACACGCTGGAACCCGGCAGTCGGCTTCGAATCCTGACGTCCGTCCGTGATCAGATTCGCGAGCTCGGAGTCGATATACTCGACGAGATTGTGCCTGAGCACGTCGAGGTCGACGTTGCAGGCACGCATCACGGCGGCCGAGTCCTGGTCGTCCATCAGGGCGAGCAGGAGATGTTCGAGGGTCGCGTATTCGTGTCGGCGCTCTCCCGCGAGGGCGAGGGCACGATGGAGGGCCTGTTCGAGACTACGTGAGAAGCTAGGCACTGGCGCCCTCTGTCCGGTTATTTCTTTTCCATCACGCATTGCAGCGGATGCTGGTGCTTGCGGGCGAAATCCATCACCTGCGTGACCTTGGTCTCGGCCACCTCGTAGGTGAAGACCCCGCATTCGCCGACGCCGTTCTGATGTACGTGCAGCATCACGCGGGTGGCGTCCTCCCGCGACTTGTTGAAGAAACGCTCCAGCACGAGCACCACGAACTCCATCGGAGTATAATCGTCGTTGAGAAGCAACACCCTGTAGAGATTGGGCCGTTTGGTGCGCGGCTTCGTCTTCGTAATGATCGCGGTGCCGCTGCGATTATCGTCGCCGTCGGCTTGTCGAGGGCCAGCCGCCGCGTCGCGCGAACGGTCGGCGCCGAACGAACCCAACATGCTGGCATGCGCACCGGACGTCAGGGCGAAAACTCCTCAGCGAGCCGCGCAAATCGCGACGAAACGTTAATCTAGAGGCGGCTCCTGCGTTGCGCCAGATGGCGCGCCCATTCGGCGCAGTTTTTCGGACTACGTACCCGGCGAACGAAGGAGGCTCCGGTCGGTGACAGCACACACGAAGGCACGTGACCCGCTCAGGCTGGCTGGTTCCCCGACGATGTCGGGCCTTCCATCAGTGGTAAGCCTTCATGCGATCCGATCTTGGTCGCGCATGCGGCGATCCGGTTCAACCTGCGTCGCCACACCAGTTTGGCGTCCTGCACTGGTCCATCGAACGGCACTGTTTTCGGCAAGCGTTCGCGCTGTGACCGACGAGTCAAGAAGTTTGTACGCCCTATCGGTTGGCTGGAGCGCGGACACTTAACCCATCCGTAACGGCGTCCGCCTAACTTTCCAGAGTGTGTCGTATCTGGTTCGACAGCTTTCCGACAGGATCGTTCGACGACCCGAGGCATCCAATCCTGGTTAGGGGCGGACGTAATGTTGCGTTGCGTTGGTATAGGTCGTGCCCGCGTGGCGGTGCTGGCCGCGATGCTCGGGATCTCGGCATCGGCGGCATTCACGTCCCCGGCCGAAGCGCGGCGTCACCACCGAACGAATTCCCATGCTGCATCCCACGCCGCCCGCGGCGGCGGCTACGCCCCGCCCTTCTCCGCGATGGTGGTGGATGCCAATACCGGCCGCACGATGTACGCGGTCGACGAGACGGCGCCGCGCCACCCTGCCTCGATCACCAAGGTGATGACGCTCTATCTCCTGTTCGAACAGCTGGAGCACGGCACGCTCTCGCTCGATTCGGAGCTGCGCGCTTCCTCTCATTCCGCCGCCCAGGCGCCGTCAAAGATCGGCATCCGCCCCGGCGAGACAATCTCGGTGGAGGACGCGATCAAGGCCATCGTGACGAAATCTGCCAATGACGTTGCCTGCACGATCGCCGAGAACCTCGCGGGCAGCGAGGAAGAATTCGCCGAGCGCATGACCCGCAAGGCGCGCCAGCTCGGCATGACGGGCACGGTCTACCGCAACGCGTCCGGGCTTCCGAACCCGGAGCAGATCACGACCGCCCGCGACCTCACGATCCTCGGGCGCGCGATCCAGGAGAAGTTTCCGCGCTACTACAAGTACTTCCAGACCCGCTCGTTCGAGTGGGCGGGCCGCAGCATCGGCAACCACAATCGCCTGATCGGGCGCGTCGAGGGCGTGGACGGGATCAAGACGGGGTTCACGAACGCGTCCGGTTTCAATCTTCTCACCTCCGCGCGCATCGACGGTCGTCACGTCGTCGGCGTCGTGCTCGGTGGACGTTCGGGCGCCAGCCGCGACACCATCATGGCGAACCTGATCCGGACGAATCTCGCGCGCGCCTCGACCGGCGGATCGTCGAGCGTGTTCGCGGAGGCCGACGAGCGGCCCGCGCCGCCGGCCCGCCAGAGGGCGTCGGCCGAGGATGTCGACACGACCGCCTCGATGGCGCCTGACCCGAAGGCGGCCCGGCCCACGCCGGGGAGGTTCTGCACGACGCGAAGAGCCTCGCCGCCCGTCCCTGGCACGC
>CAHJXE010000083.1 GCA_903644085.1 Hyphomicrobiales bacterium | reverse complement strand
GTCGCTGCCGAACATTATGAAGGCGAAGAAGAAGCCGATCGACGAGACGAGCGCGGAGGCGCTGGGGGTCGACATCGCGCCGCGGCTCAAGGTGGTGAAAACCGTGGAGCCGAGCGGACGTCAGGCCGGGGTCAAGGTCGGGTCTGTGGCGGACCTCGTCGAGAAACTGAAGAACGAAGCCGCGGTCATCTGATCCGCGCCAAGGAGGAAACATCATGGCTACGCTGCTCATCGCGGACCACGACGGCACGTCGATCTCGGACGGCTCGAAGAAGGCGCTGACGGCCGCCGAGGCGTTGGGCGGCCCGACGCACATCCTTGTCGCGGGCTCCGGCTGCCGCGCGGCAGCGGACGAGGCCGCGAAACTCTCGGGCGTCGAGAAAGTACTCTGCGCCGACGATCCCCGCTACGACCATTCACTGGCCGAACCCGTCGCGGCGCTCGTCGTATCGCTCGCGCCCGCCTACGAGGCGATCGTGTCGGCCGCGACGACGAGCGGCAAGAACGTGATGCCGCGCGTCGCCGCCCTGCTCGACGTGATGCAGATCTCGGACGTGACGAAGATCGTGTCGGCCGACACGTTCGAGCGTCCGATCTATGCCGGGAACGCGATCCAGACCGTGCAGTCGATCGACGCGAAGAAGCTGATCACGATCCGCACGGCCGCCTTCAAGCCGGCCGCCGAGGGCGGGTCCGCGACGGTCGAGGTCGTGACGGCGACCGACGATCCGGGGCTGTCGACCTTCAAGGGCGAGGAGATCGTGAAGCTCGATCGTCCCGAGCTGACGGCCGCGAAGATCATCATCTCCGGTGGGCGGTCAATGGGTTCGACCGACAACTTCAAGCAGTACATCGAGCCGATCGCCGACAAGCTCGGGGCCGCGATGGGCGCTTCACGCGCCGCCGTGGACGCCGGCTACGCGCCGAACGACTGGCAGGTCGGCCAGACCGGCAAGGTCGTGGCGCCAGAGCTCTACATCGCGGTCGGCATCTCGGGCGCGATCCAGCACCTCGCGGGCATGAAGGATTCCAAGGTCATCGTGGCGATCAACAAGGACGAGGAAGCGCCGATCTTCCAGATCGCGGATTACGGCCTCGTGGGCGACCTATTCAAGCTGCTGCCCGAACTCGACCAGGAACTCGGCAAGAGCGCGCGCTGACCACGGGACGCTGACGGGCAGGTATCGGACAAGGACAATGGCGACAGAGATCAGGACGGTCGGCATCATCGGGGCCGGCCAGATGGGGAGCGGCATCGCGCATGCCTGCGCGGTGGCGGGGTTCGACGTGCGCCTTCACGATGTCACGGAGGAGAAGATCCGGCAGGGTCTCGCGACCGTGAACGGCAACTTGGCGCGCCAAGTCTCGAAAGGCTCGCTCGACGAGGCGGACCGCCGGACCGCGCTCGACCGGATCAGGCCCGCCGTGGAGTACGACGCCTTCGGCGAGTGCGACCTCGTGATCGAGGCCGCGACCGAGGACGAGGCGGTCAAGCGCAAGATCATGGTGGCGCTCTGCCCGTCGCTGCGGGCCGACACGATGGTGGCGACGAACACGTCGTCGATCTCGATCACCCGGCTCGCGGCCGCGACCGACCGGCCCGAGCGGTTCATCGGCATCCATTTCATGAACCCGGTGCCGGTCATGCAGCTCGTCGAGCTGATCCGGGGCATCGCGACCGAGGACCCGACCTTCGAGGCCGCGAAGACCTTCATCGGCCGTCTCGGCAAGACGTCGACCGTGTCGGAGGATTTTCCGGCCTTCATCGTCAACCGCATCCTGCTGCCGATGATCAACGAGGCGATCTACACCCTCTACGAGGGCGTGGGGTCGGTCGATGCGATCGACACCGCGATGCGGCTCGGCGCGAATCACCCGATGGGGCCGCTCCAGCTCGCGGATTTCATCGGGCTCGATACCTGCCTCTCGGTCATGCAGGTGCTGCACGAGGGTTTGGCCGATTCGAAGTACCGCCCCTGCCCTCTCCTGGTGAAGTATGTCGAGGCCGGCTGGCTCGGCCGCAAGGCGAAGCGCGGCTTCTACGATTACCGCGGCGAGCACCCCGTCCCGACGCGTTAGGCTTCACCGTCCGGTAACGGTGACGGCGCGACACTTGGCGCATGTCGTCCGTAGACCCCGTTTCAGTCGCGTCCAGCATCGTCGCCATGCAGGGCGCGTCCCTCGGCCAGAACATCGCGGTCGCGATCGCGAAGCAGCAGGCGAACTCGCAAGCCTCCGCGGTCGACATGCTGACGACCGCGCTCGCCGCGACGGCCTCGCCGCCCGCTCCGTCGGGCCAGGGAATCGTCGTCGACCGTCGCGTGTGAGAGGGATTCAATCGATCCACAATCCCCGGCTGCGGTGCCAGTCCTCGATCGACTGCTTCGGATAATCGTCGAAGCAGGTATCGTGCTCTCCGATCTGCGGCTCGACCCAGTCGGGCTTGTCGGCGAGCATGAGGTGCACGCTCTCCGGCGGCACCGGCAGGTCCGAATCGATCGCGGACGCGAAGGGATGGACGAGGTCCGGCCAGGTCGGATCGTAGAGCCACAACGCCGTGCCGCATCGCGTGCAGAAGTGGCGCTGGCCCTCGCTCGTGCGGCACTGCCCCTCCCCGTCCGCGATCTCGGCCCGGTACACGCCGAGCGCGTCGCGACCCCGGACGGTCAGCGTCGCGTAGTCGCCCATGAGGTTGATCGCGTAGCCCCCACCCCCGGCCGTCTTGCGGCAGATCGTGCAGTAGCAGCGCTGGTAGGGCTGCGGCGTGTGGCTCTGGAGCGAGAACCGCACCGCGCCGCAGCGGCATGAACCTTCGAGCGTGACCGGCACCGGCTACTCCTCTTGCGCTCACACGCGCTGTGCATGCGTCATCGTCGGGCAAGATGACGCCCTTCACAACAGCGTCACGCGCCCGCTACATTGACGCCGTGCGAGCCCTGCGGCCCTTCATCCGAGCGGAGGAGGCGAGTTGACGGTTCACGTGCCACCACCAGCCAACCCGGAAGCCTGTCCGGCGCTGGTCCTCAACGCCGATTACCGGCCGTTGAGCTACTACCCCCTGTCGATCTGGGGATGGCAGGACGCCATCAAGGCGGTCTTCCTCGACCGCGTGAACATCGTGTCCGAGTACGACACGATGGTGCGCAGCCCCGGCTTCGCGATGCGGCTGCCCTCCGTCGTGTCGCTGAAGACCTACGTCCAGCCGACACGCAACCCGGCCTTCACGCGGTTCAACGTGTTCCTGCGCGACCGCTTCACCTGCCAGTATTGCGGCGCGCACGACGACCTCACCTTCGATCATGTCGTGCCGCGCTCCAAGGGCGGGCAGACGACGTGGAACAACGTCGTGGCGGCCTGCTCGCCCTGCAACCTGCGCAAGGGGGACAAGCTGCCGGCCGACGCGGAGATGTGGCCGCGCCAGAAGCCCTATTCACCGACCCTGCACGACCTGCACCGCAACGGCCGGCAGTTCCCGCCGAACTTCCTGCACGAGAGCTGGATGGACTACCTGTACTGGGACACCGAGCTGGAGCCGTAGGCCGAGCATGGACCATCGACGGCAACCCTTGCTCGACGAGCTGATCATCTGCGATCCTGCGATCATGCGCGGCAGGCGCGTGTTCCGGGGAACACGGGTTCCGGTCGAGGTGCTGTTCGAGAACTTGGCCGACGGTATGTCGCTCGACGAGGTGCTGGTAGAGTATCCGACGCTCGATCGGAACGACATCGTGCGGGTGATCGAGCTGGCCTCATCGGCGCTGGCGTCCCCGCAAGCTGCGTGAAGGTTGTCCTCGACGAAGGCGTTCCCCGCCAGCTCGTAAGAGCGCTCCGTTCAGCATGCTTGGATGCCGATCCGTTCGCTCAAGCCTGGGCAGGTACCGACAACGGACAACTTATCGGGATCACCGAGACTGCCGGTTACGACGTGCTCCTGACCGATGACAGGACTATCGCGACCCGACAAAGTCTGACGGGCAAGCGGATCGCGGTCGTTGCGCTTCCATTCAACAGGCGACGAGACGTATTGGAGCACGTCGACGACATCGTGCGGGCGATCCGTTAGGCCCGTCCCGGCCAGCATGTCGTCATGCGAAACGATCGGGGCGAGATACCGTCATAGGCTGACGAGACGGGCGCGAGACGACGACCTGCCTCGTGAAAGGACAGCGCCCCATCCGGCGATCAGCGCGAGCCCCGCCGACACGACCGCGTTCCAGCCCGCGAGCGAGGTCCCGGCGAAGCGCCACGCGGCCTCGGTGCAGCTCACGACGTGCACGCTCTCGAGCTGGCGCAGGAAGCCCCCGACATCGGCCGCGTTGGCGGCGCCGCCGCCGCAATCCGTCGGCCCCGGCCAGAACCCCCATTCCGCGCCCGCGTGATAGGCACCGAGCCCGGCACTCGCGAGGAACACCAACGCTAACAGCACGAAGGCGATCCGCCGCCACGGCCCGCGCGTCGGCAGGAGCAGGGTCGCGATCGCCAGCGGCACGCCGACGTAGTAAGGCTGGCGCTCGATGAGGCAGAGCTTGCAGGGCACGAGACCGTAGACGTGCTCGGACGCGAGCGCACCCGCGATCGTGGCGGCCCCGATACACGCGACCAGCGCGGCGGCGAGACGCGGCATCCGCAGATCGCTCATCGACGTAACCTCAGTAGATCAACTTGATCGCCGCGAAGCCGCCGACGATCGTCGCGAGGAGGAGCGCCACCGCGAGCCCGAGATGCCGGTCGAGCAGGCCCTTGATCGCCGGGCCGTAGCGGCCGAGCAGCGCCGCGAAGATCGCGAAGCGGGCGCCCCGCGTGATGATCGACAGGAGCGTGAAGGTGAGGAAATCGAAGCCCGCGAAGCCGGACGTGATGGTCACGAGCTTGTAGGGGATCGGCGTCACCCCCTTCAGGAGGATGATCCATACGCCGTACTTGGCATAAGCCTCACGGAAGGCCGCCGCCCCACCCTCCAGCCCGTAGAGGTGGAACAGCCAATGGCCGACCGTGTCGTAGAGCAGCGCCCCGATCGCGTAGCCGAGGAGGCCGCCCAGCACGGAGGTCGCGGTGCAGAGCGCGGCGTAGAACCAGGCGCGGTCCGGGCGCGCGAGCGACATCGGCACCATCATGATGTCGGGCGGCAGCGGGAAGAACGAGCTCTCCGCGAAGGAGACGGCGCCGAGCACGTATGGGGCGGCCGGCTTCTCGGCGATCGTCAGCATCCACTCGTAGGTCTTGCGCAGCATGCGGCTGTCCGGCCGGGTCGTCCGGCGGCGCCCTTTGAGCACAGGCCGGGTCGGCTCGCCAGCCTGACGGACCAGCCCGTGAACCCGGATACCGCCGGGGCGTTTGCCGTGGGGTATGGGGGAGCCGGACATGGCGGACATTCGCGACGAGAAGCTCGGCACGCGCGGCGAGTACGAGATGCGCGACGACGACCGGCCGGGCGACACACCCTATGCGGGGCGACGCCGCGTCCTCGGCTCGCCCGCCTTCGTGATCGCCGTCCTGGTGCTGCTCGGGTTGACGCTCGGCTACATGTACCTCGACCGGGGCTCACATACCGGCGTCGATTCATCGCCGAGCGCTCCCGAGGCAACCCGGTCGCTCGGGCGTTGACAACCCGCAGCCCCGCCCCAAGATCATGGCCATGAGCATCCTCGACATCTTCCGCCGCGACGACCCGCCGACGAGCGATCTCGCGTCCCGCCCGACCCGGTCCGACTCGGGATTCGACCTCACGCCGCCCGACGCCGACGAGCGCCGCCGCCTCGAAGCGGATCTCTCGCCGGAGGAGAAGCGTGTCCTCCTCCACCACGGGACGGAGGCGCCGTTCTGCGGTGGGCTTCTCGGCAACAAGGAGGACGGCGTCTATTGCTGCCGCGAATGCGGGCTCCCGCTCTTCCGGGCCAAGACCAAATTCGAGAGCGGCACGGGTTGGCCGAGCTTCTTCGCGCCGATCGACGAGGACCACGTCCTGTCGATCAAGGACGTGAGCTACGGGATGGTGCGGATCGAGACCCGGTGTGCGCGCTGCGACAGTCACCAGGGGCACGTTTTCCCCGACGGCCCCGCTCCGACGCGACTGAGATATTGCATCAATTCGGTGTCGCTGGAATTCGTCCAGAACGGACAGCCGTTGCGCGACCCCCTCGGCCGGGGCGACAGCTTCTGAGACGAGCGTCTGTCGGCGAGTGTCGATCGGAAACGAAGAGGCCGCCCCGGCTCACCCGGGACGGCCTCTCCTCATAACAGACGGGTCGGTCTGGAACGTCGCTCAGTATCAGTAAGGCCCGTAGCCGTAAGCGGGAGCGTAACCGTAAGCCGGGGCCGGCGCATAATAGCCGTCGTCGTAGTAGTCCCGGCGGTGTTGCGCCGCGATCGCGCCGCCGATGAGCGCGCCCGCGACACCCGCGAAAGCCGCGCCGGCTGCCGCATTGCCGCCTCGGCGATATCCGCGATCACGCACGGCGTAGGCCTTGCCGACGTGGCCGCGCACGCCTGGACGTGCTTGCGCCGCCGGGGCGATCGCCACGGCGCTGATCGCGACCGTCGCGGCCAGCACGAGTGATGCCATCTTCCTCATCGTCTTCTCCTAAGCTTAGCCGTATGTGTTCGCTCAACGCACCGCGAACGCGATCGGTTGCCTTTGGGACAGGATCTCACCGCCGACCACGAGCGGGACGTCCAGGCAACTGGCGCCCGAGTTGACGCTGCCGGTCGCCTTGCCTAAACGGACGCGTCGCTCGCGACGTGCCCAGGTGGCGGAATTGGTAGACGCACCAGCTTCAGGTGCTGGCGCCCGCAAGGGCGTGGAGGTTCGAGTCCTCTCCTGGGCACCACTCTGTTTTCTAAGTCGTTGTATTTGTTATATTTCTGAGGTTCCATCCCGCACCTGGGTCGCCGATGCGGGAATCGTGGGAGCCGATCGCTTCGAGCGGGGTGTGTCCGCCCTCCGCGAGCAGGTCACGCTGTCCCGGCGTCCGAGAGCCCTACAAGCGACGTCGAGCTGCGCCGGTCTCATGGAGCCGGTCATCTCCGGAGCCGGGACGGCATGCGTCCCCCTGCACCTGCGACAGCACTAGTGGAGCGCCGGACCGCTTTCCAGAATGCCGTAGGCTCTGGTCCTGATACCCGTTCTGACGACCTCGGCTGGATTACCGGCGACGAGGCAACCCGGCGAAACGTCCTTGGTGACGACCGAGCCTGCTCCGATGATGCAATTATCTCCAACACTCACGCCTGGCATGATGATCGAACGCGCACCTATGAAGCATCTCTTGCCGATCCGGGTGTCCGAATGAAAGGCTCGCGACATGTCGTGTGTGAGTATCGCTACGCCGAACGTGATCATCGTCTGCTCGTCAACGTAGATCCCCTTGGGATTCGTCTCGTCGAACTTCGTAGATAGCGAGAAACGGACCGTCGGGTGAATGTTCATCCCGCGAACGTTGACATAGTAGAATCGCTTGATCGAGAGCAGCGAGTCTCGTCCCAGCAGCGCCACGCGACGCAATACACTTGGTCGGCGTGCGTCGTAGCGTTTGGAACCCATCTCTCGCCTTCTCAAGCGATCGAGGGCTAGCAGGGAAACGCTCGCGGGCCAAGATCAGGTGCTGGCACCGCCCGGCGAGGATGGTTCGACGGGCGCCGCACCGTCGTGTCGCGCAAATCGTATCTTGCCGTGCGAGCGCGAATGGGTACGGTCGCGAAAACGGGTCGCTTGACGAACCCGGATGCAGGGTGAGGGCGGCCGGTCGTCGACAATCCGGCCGTCGCCGAGATCGGCGCTCCCGACCGCATCCATCGTCACGTGACCGACTCGGGCCCTCGCAGGCCGTCACGGAACAGATCATGGACCATGTCGCGCCTCTGGCGAACCGCAGCTCCCGAATCGGCGGATTTCACAAGAAGTCGCCGCAGGAGCGGCTCGACCTCGTGGCGGCCTTCGCGGACCTCACGCCGGAGGCGGTCGCGAAGCTGTCCGATTTCGGCAACCTGGGGGCCGATCTCGCGGACCGGATGATCGAGAACGTCGTCGGCACGATGAACGTGCCGATCGGCATCGCGACGAACGTCAAGGTGGATGGCGAGGACGTGCTCGTCCCGATGGCGACGGAAGAATCCTCGGTCGTCGCGGCCGTGTGCAACGCGGCCCGCCAGAACTACGAGGCGGGCTTCACGACTTCGGTCTCGGGCAACCTGATGATCGCGCAGGTCCAGGCCGTCGAGGTCCGCGACCCGCATGCGGCCCGCATCCGCATCCTGGAACGGCGGGAGGAGATCCGCGCGCTCTGCGACGGCTGCGACCCGGTGCTGGTCAGGTTCGGCGGCGGCTTCCGCGACCTCGAGGTGCGGGTGCTCGACACGCTGGGCGGCCCGATGGTGATCACGCACCTCATCGTCGACACGCGCGACGCCATGGGGGCGAACGCCGTCAACACCATGGCCGAGACGCTGGCGCCCCACATCGCGGCCTGGAGCGGCGGGCGCGTCTACCTGCGCATCCTGTCGAACCTCGCCGACCGCCGCCTCGCCCGGGCGCACGCGACCTGGCGCGTCGAGGAGATCGGCGGCGAGGGCGTGCGCGACGGCATCGTCAGCGCCTACCATTTCGCCGAGGCCGACCCCTACCGGGCCGCGACCCACAACAAGGGGATCATGAACGGCATCAGCGCTGTCGTGCTCGCGACGGGCAACGACACCCGGGCGATCGAGGCCGGCGCCCACGCCTACGCCTCCCGCTCGGGCCGCTATACCAGCCTCACGCGCTACGAGGTCGACGCCGACGGCCACCTGTCGGGCTCGATCGAGCTGCCGCTCGCGGTCGGGCTCATCGGGGGCGCGACGAAGATCCACCCGACCGCGCAGGCCTGCCTCAAGATCCTGGGCGTCACCTCCGCCGAGCGCCTCGCGCGCATCATCGCGGCGGTCGGGTTGGCGCAGAACTTCTCGGCCCTGAAGGCGCTCGCGACGACCGGCATCCAGAAGGGCCACATGGCGCTCCACGCGCAGAACATCGCCATGATGGCGGGCGCGGTGGGCGAGGAGATCGAGCGCGTCGCCCGCATCCTGGTCGAGCGCGGCTCGGTGCGGACCGACCTCGCGCAGAGCGCGCTGGAGGAGATCCGGCGGGCTTGAGCGCACACACCCCATCGACTCAAATCAACAAAGGGAGGACATCATGACCAGGACCAAGTTCGGCTCGCTTCGCGCAAGCCTTCTCGCGGGCGTCGCGCTGCTGGCCGCTTCCACGCTCGCGCAGGCGGAGATCGCGGGCGGCAAGGTGAAGATCGGCGTCTTGACCGACCTCAGCGGCTTCGCGTCCGATTCGACCGGCGAGGGCTCGGTCGTGGCGGCCAAGCTCGCGGTCGAGGACTTCAAGAGCGAGCAGCCCAAGCTCCAGGTCGAGGTCATCTCATCCGACCACCAGAACAAGCCCGACATCGGCACGGCGACCGCCCGGCGCTGGATCTCCCAGGACGGCGTCGACGCGATCCTGGACGTGCCGTTCTCCTCGGTCGCGCTCGGCATCCAGGAGGTCGTGCGCGATTCGAAGGCCGCCTTCGTGGCATCGGGTCCCGGCACGTCCGAGCTCACCGGGCCGAAATGCTCGCCGAACACCGTGCAATGGACCTACGACACCTGGGCGCTCGCGCACGGGACCGCGCTGGCGCTGTTGCGCGCGGGCAAGACGAAGTGGTTCTTCCTCACGGCCGATTACGCGTTCGGCCAGGCGCTTGAGACCGACGCTGCGGCGGTCATCAAGGCCCAGGGCGGGACGGTCGTGGGCGAGGTCCGCCACCCGACGGCGGCGGCCGACTTCTCGTCCTTCCTGCTCCAGGCGCAGGGCTCGAAGGCGCAGGTGATCGCGCTCGCGAACGCGGTCGGGGACACGGTGAACTCCGTCAAGCAGGCGGCGGAGTTCGGCATCACGGCGGGAGGTCAGGACCTCGCGGCGCTCCTCATGCAGCTCTCCGACGTCAACGCGATCGGCCTCAAGGACGCGGCCGGCCTCTACCTGACGGAGGGTTTCTACTGGGACACGAACGCCGGCACGCGCGCCTTCGCGGACCGCTTCGCCGCGCAGATGAAGGGCCGCCGCCCCACCGCGAACCAGGCGGGCGTCTATGCCGGCACGCTGCATTACCTGCGCGCGGCCGCGGCCGCCGATTCGACGGACGGCAAGACCGTCGTCGCGAAGATGAAGGAGATGCCCTCGCACGACCCGCTCTTCGGCGACGGCAGCGTGCGCCCGGACGGCCGGCACATCCACAACATGTACCTGTTCCAGGTGAAGTCGCCGGCCGAATCGAAGGCGCCCTACGACTTCTACAAGCTCGTGCAGACGATCCCCGCCGCGGAAGCCTTCCGGCCGATGGCGGAGGGCAAGTGCCCGATGGTCGCGAACATGAAGTAGGGCCCGACGGGGTGAAGATCTCAGCCCTCCCCTTCACCGTCACCGATTGGAGCACCGTCGCGCCGACGCGTCATCCTGGCGAGACGGGCGAAGCGACGTGGCGCACCCTCATGATCGGCGACATGCGGGTCCGGATGGTCGAGTACGCCGCCGGCTACCTCGCAGACCATTGGTGCGACCGCGGCCACGTCCTCTACGTGGTCGAGGGCGAGCTCGAGACCGAGTTGAAGGACGGACGCAGCTTCACGCTCAGGCCCGGCATGAGCTATCAGGTCTCCGATTTCGGGGACGCTCCGCATCGTTCCCGGACCGCGACGGGCGCGAAGCTCTTCATCGTGGATTGACGGCCGCCGGGCGGGCACCCAAGTCTCGGCACCCGCAATACCGGAGACGACGAGATGGCCGAGCTGATCGAGTACGTGGATGCGGATCCGGAGGTCCGCGCCGTCTTCGAGGACATCACGACGAGCCGCAACCTGCCCGACGTGAACAACTTTTGGAAGGCGCTCGCCGTGCATCCGGCGACGCTGAAGCGCACCTGGGAGAGCCTCAAGGAGGTGATGAGCCCGGACGGCGCGCTCGATCCCTTGACGAAGGAGATGCTCTACCTCGCGGTCAGCGTCACCAACGGCTGCAACTACTGCATCTCCTCGCACGGCGCGGCGGCCCGCAAGGCCGGCATGACGCCCGCCATGTGGGGCGAACTGATGGCGATCGTCGCGATGGCGAACGAGACGAACAAGCTCGCCTTCGGGCTCAGGGTGCCGGTGGACCCGCAATTCAAGTGAGGGCTGTCGAGCTGGACCTCGAAGGGACGAGCGCGGGAACCCTCTCCCCGGTGGGGAGAGGGTAGGGTGAGG
>CAHJXE010000082.1 GCA_903644085.1 Hyphomicrobiales bacterium | reverse complement strand
GCCTCACCTGTTCGGCAGGTGGCCGGCCAGCGCCTCCAGGACCGCCATGCGGACCGCGACGCCCATCTCGACCTGTTCGCGGATGAGCGACTGCGTCCCGTCCGCGACCTCCGACGAGATCTCGACGCCGCGGTTCATCGGGCCCGGATGCATCACGAGCGCGTCGGGTTTGGCGAAGGCGAGCTTCTCTGCGTCGAGCCCGTAATAGCGGAAATACTCCTTCACGGAGGGCACGAAGGAGCCGTTCATGCGCTCGCGCTGGAGGCGCAGCATCATCACGATGTCCGCGCCCGCGAGTCCCTTGCGCATGTCGGTGAAGACCTCGACCCCGAACCGGTCGATGCCGGCCGGCATGAGCGTCGTCGGGCCGACCACGCGCACCCGCGCGCCCATCGCCTGCAGGAGGATGATGTTGGAGCGCGCGACCCGCGAGTGCAGGATGTCGCCGCAGATCGCCACGACCAGTCCCTCGATGCGGCCCCGCCGGCGGCGGATCGTCAGCGCGTCGAGCAGGGCCTGGGTCGGGTGCTCGTGCGCGCCGTCGCCCGCATTCACGACGGAGCAATCGACCTTGCGGGCGAGGAGGTGGACCGCGCCCGCCGCGTGATGGCGCACGATGATGAGGTCCGGCCGCATCGCGTTCAGCGTCGCCGCGGTATCGATCAGGGTCTCGCCCTTCTTCACCGAGGAAGAGGAGACCGACATGTTCATGACGTCGGCGCCGAGCCGCTTGCCCGCGAGTTCGAACGAACTCTGCGTGCGGGTCGACGGCTCGAAGAACAGGTTGATCTGCGTGCGCCCGCGCAGGGTCGCCTTCTTCTTCTCGACCTGGCGCGACACCTCGACCGCCTCCTCCGAGAGGTCGAGGAGCGCCGCGATATCCAGCGCCGACAGACCCTCGATGCCGAGAAGATGACGATGGGGAAAGATGGGACGCGGCATGAGTCCACCCGTTGCGGCCTGGGAGTCACGAAATCAAGGGCCAGCCGGTTGGACGGCCTCGCCCTCCCCTGCCCGTCGCATTGACTTGAGGTCGGGGCTGCACCAGTTACCATCGCCGGCAAGGGCCGTCCCCTCACACATCTTCAAGCGAAGGGCGTTCCAGCGCATGAAAGTCGTCGTCGTCGAGTCCCCCGCCAAGGCCAAGACGATCAACAAGTATCTCGGGCCGGGCTACGAGGTGCTGGCCTCGTTCGGCCATATCCGCGACCTCCCGGCGAAGGATGGCTCGGTCGATCCCGACGACGACTTCAAGATGATCTGGGAGGTCGAGAGCCGGGGCGCGAAGCGCGTTGCCGACATCGTGAAGGCGGTGCGCGGGGCCGAGAAGCTGATCCTCGCGACCGACCCGGACCGCGAGGGCGAGGCGATCTCCTGGCACGTCGTCGAGGCGCTGCGGGAGAAGAAGGCGCTCAAGGACACTCCGATCGAGCGCGTCACCTTCAACGCGATCACCAAGGACGCGGTGCAGACCGCGATGGCGAACCCGCGCCAGATCGACGGCGCGCTGGTCGACGCCTATCTGGCGCGGCGAGCGCTCGACTATCTCGTCGGCTTCACGCTCTCGCCCGTGCTGTGGCGCAAGCTGCCGGGCGCGCGCTCGGCGGGCCGCGTCCAGTCGGTCGCGCTGCGTCTCGTGTGCGACCGCGAGAACCAGATCGAGACCTTCGTGCCGCGCGAGTATTGGTCGATCGTGGCGCATCTCGCGACCCCGGACGGCGGCGCGGTCGAGGCCCGGCTCTCGGGCGCGGACGGCCGCAAGATCACCCGGCTCGATATCGGGACGGGCGAGGAGGCGGAGCGCTTCCGCCGTGACCTCGAACTCGCGACCTTCACGGTTTCGTCCGTCGAATCGAAGCCCGCGAAGCGTCACCCGCAGCCGCCCTTCACCACCTCCACGCTGCAGCAGGAGGCCTCGCGCAAGCTCGGCTTCGCGCCGGCCCACACGATGCGGATCGCGCAGCGCCTCTACGAGGGCGTCGAGACGGGCGGCGAGACGGTCGGGCTCATCACCTATATGCGGACCGACGGCGTCGACATGGCCCCGGAGGCGATCACGGCCGCCCGCAGCGTGATCGGGCGCGAGTACGGCGAGCGCTACGTGCCGTCCGCGCCGCGCCGCTACACCGTCAAGGCGAAGAACGCCCAGGAGGCGCACGAGGCGGTGCGCCCGACCGATATGGGCCGGCTGCCCGCACAGGTCTCGCGCCAGCTCGAACCCGACCAGGCGAAGCTCTACGATCTCATCTGGACGCGAACCGTCGCGAGCCAGATGGAATCGGCCGAGCTCGAACGCACCAGCGTCGACATCGCGGCACATGTTGGGCCCCGCACCATCGACCTGCGGGCGACGGGCCAGGTCGTGCGCTTCGACGGGTTCCTGACGCTCTACCGCGAGGGCCGCGACGACCCGGACGCCAGCGCACCCTCGGGCGAGGAAGACGACGAGCGCCGCCTGCCGCCGATGAGCCGGGGTGACGCCCTCTCGCGCAGCCGCGTCGACTCGAGCCAGCACTTCACCGAGCCGCCGCCGCGCTTCTCGGAGGCGAGCCTCGTCAAGCGCATGGAGGAGCTCGGCATCGGCCGCCCCTCGACCTACGCGGCGATCCTGCAGGTGCTACGCGACCGCGAATACGTGAAGCTCGAGAAGAAGAAGCTCTATCCCGAGGACAAGGGCCGGCTCGTCGTCGCCTTCCTGGAGAGCTTCTTCCGCCGCTACGTCGAGTACGATTTCACGGCCGCGCTCGAAGAGCAGCTCGACCGGGTCTCGAACGCCGAGATCGACTGGAAGCAGGTGCTGCGCGACTTCTGGAACGACTTCTCCGGCGCGGTCGGCGAGACGAAGGACCTGCGCACGACCCAGGTGCTTGACGCGCTGAACGACCTTTTGGGGCCGCACATCTTCCCCGCCAAGGCGGACGGATCGAACCCGCGCGGCTGTCCCGTCTGCGCGGACGGGCAGCTCTCGCTGAAGCTCGGCAAGTTCGGCTCCTTCATCGGCTGCTCGAACTACCCGGAATGCCGCTACACGCGCCAGCTCGCGGCCCCGACCGGGATGGTGGCGGAGGATGCCGACCCCGCCAACCCGGGCGTCCGCAACCTCGGCGAGGACCCGGCGAGCGGCCTCGCGGTGACGCTGCGCGACGGGCGCTTCGGGACCTTCCTCCAGCTCGGCGACGGGGAGAAGCCGAAGCGCTCATCCATCCCGAAGGGGGTGGAGCCGTCCTCGATCGATCTCGAGCGTGCGCTGCGCTATCTCGCCCTACCGCGCGAGGTGACGAATCACCCGGAAACCGGGCAGCCGATCCTGGCCGGGCTCGGGCGCTACGGCCCCTACGTGCAGCACGGGAAGACCTACGCGAGCCTGGGGGCCGACGACGACGTGCTCGAGGTCGGGGCGAACCGCGCGGTCGACCTCGTGATGACGAAGGAGGCGGGCGGCGGCCGCGGCGGGCGGGTGATCGATCCCGGACGGCCGCTCGGCGACGACCCCGGGACCGGCAAGCCGATCGTCGTGAAGGCGGGAAAATACGGCGCCTACGCGAGCGATGGAGAGACCAACGCCACCCTGCCGAAGGACCGGCCCGCCGACGCGGTCACGCTGGAGGAAGCGCTGGAGCTTCTCGCGGCCCGGCGCCTCGTGGCGCCACCGAAGAAGGCGCGCGGCGGCAAGGGTGCGAGCAAGAGTTCGGCTCGCAAGCCGGCCGTCAAAGCGGCGGCGAAGAAGGCGGTACCGGCCAAGGCCGCCGCAACCAAGCCGAAGAAGGCCAAGACCAAACAGGGCTGACCAAGATCGACCAACACGGGAGAACGCGATGGCGGGAGGAACGGTTCGACGGGACGATCACGCACGGGTCGCGACGCTCACCATCGTCAACGTGGAGCGCCGCAACGCGCTCTCGCCGGGCGTGTGGTCCGGGCTGAGAGCTGAACTCCGCGACGTTATGGCGGACCCGGCGATCCGCGCCGTGGTGTTGACCGGCGAGGGAGGGCATTTCTGCGCCGGGGGCGACATCTCCGGCATGGGTGACGTGGACGCCGCGGACGGGCGCGCACGCCTCACGCAAGGCCACGAGATCACCCGGTTCATCGTGGAGGGCGAGAAGCCGGTCGTCGCAGCGGTGGAGGGATACGCGGTCGGAGCTGGGCTCTCGATCGCGGCCGGCTGCGACATCGTCGTGGCATCGCGCGCGGCCAAATTCGCCTGCTCTTTCAACCGGATCGGCCTCGTGCCGGATCTTGGCGCGGGCTGGGTGCTTCCACAGCGGGTCGGCGCGGGCCGGGCACGCTGGATCATGCTGACCGGCGACACCTTCGGGGCCGAGGAGGCCCACAGCTGGGGCTTGGTCGAGACCCTGACCGAGCCCGGCGACGCCTTGCGCATCGCGACCGAGCTCGCGGCCCGCATGGCCGCAGAGGCCGCACCCTTGTCGAACGCCTTCGCGAAGGCTCTCCTCGCGCGTGGCGCGAGCGGGCTCGACGGTTTCCTCAAGGCGGAGGCCGACGCGCAGGGCATCCTGTTCACGACGCAGGATTTCGCGGAGGGACGCCGGGCCTTCCTCGCGAAAGAGAAGCCGCGCTTCGAGGGACGTTGAGCCCGGCCGGCTATCCACAGCAAAAGTTTATGGTTTGTTCCCTTTACCACCGGGGTGATATCGTCTGCACACGGCGAATCAGCGCGTTGAGTTTGGGATGGCCGACGATCTCTTCAGCGGAGCCGCGCTCCGCAAGACCGTGACCCCGCGTCCGGCGGCTCCGCCCCCGGCGGTGCCGGTGGCGCGAGGCTCGCGCACCCGCACTCTCCCTCCGCCCCTGCCGAAGGCGGATGGCGGTTACGACGCATCCTCGATCGAGGTGCTGGAGGGGCTGGAGCCGGTGCGCCGCCGCCCCGGCATGTATATCGGCGGCACGGACGAGAAGGCGTTGCACCACCTCTTCGCCGAGGTGATCGACAACTCGATGGATGAGGCGGTGGCGGGCCACGCGACCTTCATCGAGGTGGAGCTGGAGCCCGGCGGCTTCCTCACCGTGACGGATAACGGGCGCGGCATCCCGGTCGACCCGCACCCGAAATTTCCGAAGAAATCGGCGCTGGAGGTCATCCTCACGACGCTGCACGCGGGCGGCAAGTTCGATTCGAAGGTCTACGAGACGAGCGGCGGCCTTCACGGCGTCGGGGTGTCGGTGGTGAACGCGCTCTCCGACAGCCTGGAGGTGGAGGTCGCGCGCAACCAGATCCTCTACCGGCAGCTCTACTCGCGCGGTCTGCCGCAGGGCCCGATCAAGGAGGTCGGGCGCGTCCAGAACCGGCGCGGCACGCGCGTCCGGTTCCGGCCCGACCCGCAGATCTTCGGCGAGGACGTCGCGTTCAAGCCGAAGCGCCTGTTCACGATGGCGCGCTCCAAGGCCTACCTGTTCGGCGGCGTCGAGATCCGCTGGCGCTGCGACCCGGCGGTTCTCGTGGGATCCGACGTGCCCGCGGAGGCGACGTTCCGGTTCCCGGGCGGCCTGCGCGACTATCTCGCGCGCGAGATCGAGGGCTCGACCCTGATCACGGACGGGATCTTCGCCGGCAAGGTCACGAAGCCCGGCGGCCACGGCTCGCTCGAATGGGCAGTCGCGTGGCTCGCGGACGCGGACGGATTCTCGACATCCTACTGCAACACGATCCCGACTCATGATGGCGGCACCCACGAGAGCGGGATGCGCGTCGCGCTCCTGCGGGGGCTGCGCGAGCATGCCGAGCGGCTGGGCCAGGCGAAGCGAATCGCCGCCGCGACGACCGACGACGTCATGACGCAGTGCGCCTCCATGCTGTCCGTCTTCATCCGCGAACCCGAGTTTCAGGGGCAGACGAAGGACAAGCTCGCGACGGTCGAGGCGTCGCGAATCGTCGAGACGACGGTGCGCGACGCCTTCGACCATTGGCTGGCGGGCTCGCCCGCCCAAGCCGCGCGGCTGATCGACTGGGTGGTCGACCGCGCCGAGGAGCGGCTGCGGCGACGCGCCGAGAAGGACGTCGCGCGCAAGAGCGCGACCCGCAAGCTGCGCCTGCCGGGCAAGCTTGCCGATTGCTCGAAGGCGGGCGCGGCCGGCTCCGAGCTCTTCATCGTGGAAGGCGATTCGGCCGGGGGTAGCGCCAAGCAGGCCCGCGATCGCGCGACCCAGGCCGTGCTGCCGCTCAGGGGCAAGATCCTGAACGTCGCGTCCGCCGGGCGCGACAAGCTGATGGCGAACCAGCAGCTCTCCGACCTGATTCAGGCGCTCGGCTGCGGGATGGGCGCGCAGTACCGCGACGGCGAGCTCCGCTACGAGAAGGTCATCATCATGACCGACGCGGATGTCGATGGCGCGCATATCGCGTCGCTCCTCATCACCTTCTTCTACCGCCAGACGCCGGCCCTGATCGATCGCGGCCACCTCTATCTCGCGGTCCCGCCGCTGTACCGCCTGACCCAGGGTGCGAAGACGCTCTACGCGCGCGACGACGCGCATCGCCAGGAGCTGATGAAGAGCGGCTTCAAGGGCTCGGCGAAGATCGATGTCGGGCGCTTCAAGGGGCTGGGCGAGATGCTGCCGGCGCAGTTGAAGGAGACCACGATGGACCCGCGCAAGCGCACGCTGCTGCGGGTCGACGTGGTCGAGGCCGACATCGAGGCGACGGGCGACGCGATCGAGCGCCTGATGGGCAACAAGCCCGAGGCGCGATTCGCCTTCATCCAGGAACGAGCCGCCTTCACGGATGAGGCCGAGCTCGACATCTGATCATGCGCCGCGTTCGAGCCGCAGCGACCTGACGCCCGCCTCCTCCGCCTCGCCCACGATCGTGAAATTTTGCGCACGGTAGAAGGCGAGGGCCGCGTCGTTGCCCGCCACCACGTAGAGGCGCGTCCGGTCCGTGTCCGGATGACGGGCCGCGAGTGCGTCGAGCAGACGGGATCCGAGGCCGCGCCTCTGGGCGGATCCCGCGACGTAGAGCCGGACGAAGAAGAGAAGCGGCGCCTGCACGGCTGACGCGAAGGCGTGGCCGACGATCCGGCCTCCGGCCTCCTGGGCGACCAAGAACGAGGCGCGCTCCTGATCAATCTGGCACGCCAAGGCTTCGGCCGCGTGCCAGCGCTCGTGAAGCTCCAGGGCCCGATCCGACCCGAGGATGGGCGCGTAAGTCGCGTCGTAGAGGTCCGCGAGGAGAGTGCGGACGGGCGCGATGTCGTCCGGGCAAGCGGCACGGATCTCGACCGGCATGCTGCCCTCTCGCGCCGAACGGGAGCCCGCGACCCCACAAACGAAAAAGGCCCGGCGTCGCCGCCGGGCCTCGAACAGTCGCTAAGCTTAAGGCTTAGAAGCTGTTGAACTTGTAGCTCACGCCCGCACGGACGACGCCGAACTCGGTGTCGCTGTTGCGGGTGTTCGCCAGGAACACGGGGGTCACGCCGACCGCGCCCACGAAGTTGTTGTTCCGCGAACGGTCGAGGTTCACGTAGAAACCTTCGACCCGGCCGATGATGCTCGGGGTGAAGGCGTACTCGACGCCCGCGCCACCGACGAAGCCGGTGCGGAAGTCGTCGCTGCGGTTGTTGGTCGTGAAGACCTGACCGTTGGCCGTGACGAGCGCGTTGTTGTCGCGACCGCCCATGCCGTAGGCGAAACCACCGGTGCCGTACACGAGGACGCGGTCGAACGCGTAACCGACGCGGCCACGGACGGTGCCGTAGAAGTCGAGCCCGCTGGCGAGACCGCTGTTCACGGCGCCGCTGAAGCCGACCACGCCCGGGGTCAGGGTGATGACCGTGCCCTGGTTGTTACGGCTGTTGTTGCCGAAGTCGGTGTACTGCGCGTCGGCCTCAAGGCCGATCACGATGTTGCCGAACTGGTAGTTGTAGCCGGCGTGACCGCCGCCCACGAAGCCGTCGTTCGAGTTCGTGCCGCCGAACACGCCGTTCGACACGGTGCCCGTGTAGCCCGCCAGCGGAGCCGTGAAGGTGCCGGGGGTCGCCGAGAAGGTGCCGAAGTTGTTGTTGCGGGTGTCGTTGGCGTTAAAGCCGTAACCGGCGTTCACACCGACGTAGAAGCCGGTCCAGGTGAACACGGGCACCGCCACGTACGGCGCCGGGGCGCGACGGGACGGAAGGTCGGCCGCCATCGCGCCGGCCGTCATGGTCGCCAGGGCGACGGTGGAGAGCAGAAACTTCTTCATCGAGAGGTCCATATTCAGGAGGCCAGAGGTCCGATCGTGGTTGTAGCGGAAGGTAAGACAGGCGTCTGTCACTTCCCTGCAACATCCTTCGTCAGCGACGTCGTCAAACTAGGCGGCTAATCTTTCCGATCTGATAACGACCGACTTAAACCAGCAAAGCGTCGGCGACGATCGTCCGACATACGCGAGGTCGGACTACATGATCGTACGCCCGGACCCTTTCAGCAGGATCGTGCGTACGTCAACCTCGCATTTACCATGTTGCGGGACTGTTCGCGTGCGATGGGCGCGGAGCGTGAGATGCCGGACGACAAAGACACACGCGCACGACCCTCGATCCTCGGCGCCACCCTCAAGACATGCCTGGCGATCGGCTTTCTGTCGCTCTGCGCGGCGAACTGGCTCACGCACGGCTTCGACCGGACCGGGATGTCGCGACTCGCCTCCGCGGTGAGCCGCGACATCCCGGACCCCGTCACCACGGGCTCGTTGCTGGAGCGATCGGCCGGCGCGACCGCGCTCGATCCCTGCGCGCTTCCGCGACGACGCTGAGCGCGTTCGAATTGACCGCGTCCGCGCGCGCATGATACGCGCGTCCTCTGAGCCCCTGTGGTGGAATTGGTAGACGCGCTCGACTCAAAATCGAGTTCCGCAAGGAGTGCTGGTTCGATCCCGGCCAGGGGCACCAATCCCGTCCGCGCGATGCGCCTGCCACCTGCCGAGCAGATCCGAGCAGATCCGAGCAGGCCGATACGTTCTCGACGGTACGGTCGTTTCAGCTGTTGCCGTGTCACCTCACGCCTCGTCGTCCCGACCGCCCGTTCCGATCGGCGCTTGCGGAGCGCATGCAACCGTGTTGAGTGACGGGGCGTTCGGTGTCCCGGGTTCACGCCCGGGGTGAAACGGGAACGCGGTGCGGGACCTCGGGTCCCAAAGCCGCGGCTGCCCCCGCAACTGTAAGCGGAGAGCGCGTGTCCGACATGCCACTGGCGTCAAGCCGGGAAGGCGGATGCGCGTGACGACCCGCGAGCCAGGAGACCGGCCAGACGCATCAACTCGAATCCTGCGGCGGTGGGCCGCGAGGGGGAATGATGCTGTCACACGTCCACGGCGCACGTGCGCCAAGTCTCTCGTCATACGTGCCAAGTCTCGCGTTCGGATTGATCCTCGCGGGCTCCTCGCTTTCCCCTGAAGCCGCCTGGGCGCAGGCCGCGCCGGACCCCGTCCAACTGCCCGACATCGTGGTCACGGCCGACCGCAAGGCGGAGCCGATCTCGCGCTCGGGCAGCGCCATCTCGGTCCTGACGCGCGAGCAGATCGAGACCTTTAACCCGACCTCGATCGTGGACGCGCTCCGCAACGTGCCAGGCGTCGACATCACGGAGACGGGCGGCCCCGGGGCCACGACGGGCGTGCGCATCCGCGGCGCGAACACGGGCCAGACGCTCGTCCTCATCGACGGCATCCGGGTGAACGACCCGACGGCGGCGTCGGGCGACTTCGACTTCTCGAACCTCCTGCCGACCGCGATCGACCGCATCGAGGTGCTGCGCGGTCCGCAGAGCGCGCTCTACGGCTCGGACGCGATCGGCGGCGTGGTCAACATCCTGACCCGCAGCGGCAACGGCCCGCCCCGCTTCGAGGCGCGCACCGAGGCCGGCAGCTACGGCACGCTGAACCAGAGTGCGACCGCGTCCGGCTCGCTCGGCCCTTGGGCCTACGCGTTCTCGGGCGGCGGGCAGAACAGCGCGGGCTTCTCGCGCTACGGCTACCGCATCCCGCAGCTCGAGCGGAAGTTCGGCGGCTTCGAGGCCGACGGCTTCACCCGCTACGGCGGCTACGGGCGGCTCGGCTACGATGCCCATGAGGGCGTGAAGCTCGAGGTCGGCGCGCTCTCGTTCCGCACAAACTCGCAATACGACGCGGCCTCCTCCACGCTGCCGCGCAACACGGTGGCGAGCGGTGCGGGGCGCGTCTTCCCCGACACGCCCGCGGAGGCGACGCGCACGCTCTCGCAGATCTTCGCGCGCGGCATCGCGGAGAGCGGGCCACTGACCAACACCCTCCAGGTCTACGCGAACGAGACCGACCGCACCTTCAAGGACGTGAGCTACAGGACCGCCGTGACGCTCGCGAACACGACGTCCACGGCCTCCGAATTCGACGGGCGGCGCTACGGCACCGAGTACCAGGGCGACCTGAAGCTCGGCGTGTTCGGCACGACCACCTTCGGCGGGCGGATCGAGGCCGAGCGGGCGCAGACCTACTCGGAGGCGCTGCAGCCGGTGCTGCGACAGCGCTTCGGCACGCTGAAAGCCGGCCAGGACACGAAGTCGGTCTTCGTGCTGCACGAGTTGCCGATCGGGGACCGGATCATCCTGACCGCCGGCGGGCGGCACGACGAGGTGAACGCGCTCTCTTTCGACACGTGGCGCGCGACGGGCGCGTTCCTGATCCCGGAGAGCGACACGAAGCTGCGGGCGAGCGGCGGCACGGGCGGCAAGGCCCCGACCCTCTACCAGCTCTTCGCGCCGATCTACGGCACGTCGACGCTGCGGCCCGAGCGCTCGATCGGCTGGGACGCGGGAATCGATCAGAACCTGTTCGGCGGGCTGGCGCGGCTCTCCGCGACCGTGTTCGGCAACAAGTTCGACGACCTGATCGAGTTCAACGGCCTCCTGCCGAGCAACAACTATTACAACGTCACCCGCGCCAAGACGACGGGGGTCGAGATCGAGGGCGAGGCGGTGCTCGTGCCGGAGTTCGTCAAGCTCACGGGCGCCTACACCTACCTGCACGCGCGTGACGAGACCACAAACCTGACGCTTGCGCGCCGCCCCGCCGATGTCGGGCGGATCGGGATCGGCATCACGCCCGTCCGCGGGCTCCTCGTCGAGCCGCGCGTCACGCTCGTGTCGGAGCGCTTCAGCGGCGCGGGCGAGACGCTGCGGCTCGCGCCCTATGCGCGGCTCGACGTCTATTCCGAGTACAGGCTCGACGAGACCTGGCGGGTGTTCGGCCGGGTCGAGAACGTCACGAACACGCGCTACCAGGAGGTCCTGAACTACGGCACGACAGGGCGCGCCGCCTATGCGGGGTTCAGCGTCACGTGGTAGCGGCGGCGCTGGCCCGGCCGGCGCCCGGCCTCCTGGTCGCGGCGCCCCGGAATGACGGACGCCAGGTGA
>CAHJXE010000081.1 GCA_903644085.1 Hyphomicrobiales bacterium | reverse complement strand
CGGTAGGCGCCGGCCAGGTACTTGACCGCGTAGGTGAGGTTGGTCTCGGCGTCGAGCAGGCCGGCGGCGTTACCCTCGTAGCCGAGCGCGCGAGCCGTTCCCGCCTTGATCTGCATGAGGCCGAGAGCCCCGCCGCGGCCGACCGCGCGCGGGTTGTACTTGCTCTCGCGGATTACGACCCGATGAACGAGGTCGGCCGGCACGCCGTTCAGCTTGGCGTGCGTCGCGATCAGCGAATCGAGCCCGGCCCGGCCGCTCGAGACCGAGACGGCCGAGTCGGGGGTGGGTGTCTGCGGGAACGATCCGAAGAGCGAGCCGAACAAGCCCGTCTCCGGGGCGGCACTCGCCGGCGTCGCGGCGACCGGGCCGGTCGCGGCGACCGGCCCGGTCGTGAGGGAGACCGGTTCGGACGTGAGGGCTGCCGTCTCGACCGGCGCATCGTCTGCACGGAACGCGGGACGCGAGGGCGGGAGCGTCGCGACGGCCTTGACCAGGGGCTTCGCGGAAGATGTCTCCGGCTCGGGCGCCGCCTCCGCCGTCAGCTGCTCGGTCCGGTCCACGTCGGCCAGCGCGGATGCCGCGGGCGTGATCGACGGGCGGAGCGGCGGCAGGACCGCCACGGCCTTGATGGTGGTCTTGCTCTTGGCGGGCGCGTCCTCGACCGCGTCGGCCAGCGCGGAGGCAGACCGCAGCTCCATACCGGCCGGGGCCACGGGCGCCGGGACATCGGGAATGGACGCCACCGCCATCTCGCCCGCCGCGGTCTCCTCAGGCCGCTGAGGTGGCAGCACCGCCACCGCCTTCGGTCTCACGATACGCCTGACGCGTCGCGGGGCGAGCGCGTCCGATCCTGCGGCCTGGCCGTCACTCACCTCCGCCGCGTCCGCACCTGGCTGTGCGTCGAACGCGGAGGCGGAGGCGGCGAAGCCGATGACGGCGAGGCTGGCGAACGCGAAACGTTTGATCATCGACCCATCGCTGGCTGGTGCGGGGAGGCCGACCGTCGGGACCGATTGAGGCCGGAAGGTGGCGGGACAGTGCGCCTCCCCGTCAATGCCCGGCTCACCTCGAGCGAGAAAAACGTTGCGTGATAATGATGTCACGCGACTCAGGCGGGCCGGAACAGCTCGGGGCGGCGCAGCCGCAGGGTCTGGACGAGGCAGAGCGTCTTCATGTCGTCGAGACGGCCCTCATCCGCCATCGCGGCAAGGTCCGCCAACGCGATCTCCTCCAGCACGATCTCCTCGTGCTCGTCCGCGAGCCCGCCGCCGGGGCCGATCCGGTCCGCCTCACCGTACGGGGCGAGGAACAGGTGGATGCGCTCCGTGGAGATACCGGGCATGGACCAGACGGTGCCGAGCCGCTCGACATGGCGAAGGCGGATGCCGGTCTCCTCCTCCAGCTCGCGCAACGCGCAGTCGGTCGGGTCCTCGCCCTCGATCAGGCCCGTGGGTGCCTCCAGGACGTCGCTCGCGCCCGTCGCGTGGGCGGCCGGCGCGCGAAATTGCCGGACGAGCGTCGCGACGCGCCGCTCGGGATCGTAGGGCAGGAGGCCGACGGCCGTGCCGTGGTCCTCGATCTCGCGGTTGATCGTGCCGCCATCGGGCCGACGGATCGTCGCGACGAGCAGCTGGGACCACCCGTCGTGGATCGTGCGGATGCCCGTGATCGTGTTCGTCATGCCGGCTCGGTCTCGCGCATTCCGTGCTTGAGGTCGTCCTGTAGCAGTTCGGTGTTGAGCGCGAAGGCCGCCATCGCGCCCTCGGCCGCCGCCACGACCGCGAACTGCACGCGCCGCGAGGCGTCGCCCGCGACGTAGAGGCCCGGCACGTTGGTGCGCTCGCACTGTCCCGTCGTCACCGCGCCCGTGTCGCCGACCTCGACGCCGAGCTGCTCGATGAGGCCGGATTGCCGGCACGCCTCGAAGGCGAAGAACAGCGCGGCCGTCTCGATCGCGCGGCCGCCCTCGAAGCGGACGCGCCTCAGGCCGCCGGCATCCGGGTCACCGTCGAGGGCGAGGATCGGATCCTCCACGACCGCGATCCCGTGCCGGTCGAGATCGCGGCGTTGCGCGTCGGACAACTCGGACGACCCGTGCGTCACGAGGGTGACGTCGCGGCTCCACACCGTCAGTTCGAGCGCGATACCCCGCCCGGCCGCGCCGCGCCCGAAGGCGACGAGCGGCTCGTCCTTGTGCTCCCACCCGTCGCAATAGGGACACGGGTAGACGCCCCGGCCGTAGAAGTGGCGCGCGTCGGGAAAGTCCGGCGCGTCGTCCATGAGCCCCGTCGCCAGAAGAAGCTTGCGGCTGCTCACCCGATCGCCGGTCTCCAGCTCGACCGCGAAGGCGTCGTCCTCGCGCGCAGCCGACGTGACGTGCAGGTCGCGGATCTCGACGCTGGGATACGAGACGAGTTCATCGCGGGCGAGACGGCGCAGGTCGTGCGGGAGAACGCCGTCTCGGGTCAGAAACCCGCTGACCCAGCGCGAGCGGCGGTTTCGCGGCACACCGGCGTCGCAGAGCAGCACCTTGCGCCGCGCGCGCCCGAGGAACAGGGCCGCGTTGAGCCCGGCCGGTCCGCCTCCTACGATCACGACGTCGAACACGGAGGCCCTCCCGGCTGCCCCGGATCAATCGACGGGGCGGCCCGGCGTTCCGACCGGCTGCGGCTTGTCTCGTCAGAGGTCGACGAAGCGGGGAAGCCCTATCCCGGGAAGAGGGTCGGGTGGGGAGTTACGAGCTCTCCGGAAAGGGCGCTCCCTCACCAGCCGCCTCTCGGCGACCTTCACCCACCGGAGAGAGGCGACCCGCGCCCGATTGCGCTCGTGCGGTACACGATCGAGACGCCTACTCCACCTTGAAGTCGTCCGGCGACCAGTCGGGCTTGGGGTAGACCGGGTTCATGTCCTCCAGCGTGCGGCGCACGATCTCGCCGACGAGCGCGTTGCGCGCCCACTTCTTGTCGCTGGGTACCACGTACCAGGGGGCAATCTCCGTCGAGCATCGCTGGAGCATCAACTCGTAGGAGGACACGTAAGCGTCCCACTTCTCCCGCTCGACGAGGTCGTTCGGATCGAACTTCCAGTTCTTGTGCGGCTTGTCGAGGCGCGATTGCAGGCGCTTCGCCTGCTCGTCCTTCGAGATATGGAGCATGATCTTCACGATCTTCGTCGAACTCGCGATCAGGTCCTCGAACGCGTTGATCTGATCGTAGCGATGCTTGATGACGTCGTGCGGCGCGAGCTTGCGCACGCGCCCGATCAGCACGTCCTCGTATTGCGAGCGGTTGAACACGCCGATCGTGCCGCGGCGCGGACAGGCCAAATGCACGCGCCAGAGGAAATCGTGCGCCAGCTCCTCCTGGCTCGGCTTCTGGAACGCCGTCACGGTGACGCCCACGGGCCCCGTCGACCTGAACACGGCCGCCGTGGTGCCATCCTTGCCGCTCGTGTCCATGCCCTGCAGGATCACGAGAAGCGCGCGCGCACGCTCGGCGTAGAGCCGGTCCTGCAGCTCCGCGATCGCGGCGTCGCTCTCCTTCAGGCGGGCGCGCCCGTCCTCCTTCGAGTCGAAGAACGAGCTCCCGTCGGGATCGAGCGAGGAGAGGTCGACCTTGTGCCCGGGCTTCACCCGCAGGCGGTCGCGAATATCGCTCATCTGGGCGGCTTCCTCATCGTGTCTTGCGCGCCTCGTCCTGCCGCATGGGCATCGCGTCGATCTCTGCGAAGAGCTTGTCCGACGGGATCGGCGAGGCGGAGCGCAGCTTCACGCCGCCGTCCTTGCCGACGAGGATCGCCCGGAACTCGCCCGCCGGCACCTCGAAGCGTCGCCGCAGCGTCCCGCCGAGATCCGTGCCGTCCAGCGCCTCCACGATCACGAGGTCGCGCTCGCGGTTGCCCTCCTTCTCGCTCGTGTAGAAGCGGCGCTGCGCCTTCAGCTCGGCATCTGTGTCGCTCGCGGCCAGCACCACGAGCAAACGCGTCTTGCCCCGGTATGAGGCGAGCGGGTCCTCTGCCGCGAGCGCCGGCAGGATCGCCGCGACGCTCATCATTAAGGCTGGGACGAGGCTCCTCATGGCCGATCAACCCGCCCGGCTCCGTGCCGTTCCGGACGGAGACTCGACCCGCTCATGTGCCGCGAAGGTCGCCTCCGACTCCTCCTTCGCCTTCTGCGCGCGGCGCTTCAGGAACGACAGGTTGTGCCGGAGCTTGAGGACGGGCTTCTCGACGAGATGCCAGGAGAGACACGCGAACGCGACGAGGAGCGGCATCGTCAGGGCGAAATTCAACATCGGACCCTGTCCGACCGGTCCGATCTTGATGATCGATTGTTGGATCGGCCAGCCGTACAGGTAGATCCCGTACGAGTAGTCGTTCTTCCGCAAGACGTCGGGTAGCCTGATGTCGGACGTGCCGACGAAGATCGTCGCGTAGACGATGAGGGGACAGACCAGCATCTGGAAGACGACGGCCGTCTCCAGATCACGATCGCCCCGCCAACTGAGCCCGACGAAGACCGTCAGGACGGCCGTGAACAGGATGGGACTGAACGGGATCCTGTATCGCAATAGGTAGGCGCAGCATCCCATGAGGAAGACGGGCACGAGTGCCGCGCCGGCGAGATTGTTGACGTTGCTCTGGTACAACAGGTCCAGCAGGGAGGAGACCGCACGGGGCCCGTCGAAGCTGCGCACGGGCAGGATGGAGCCGATCGCGTAGTAGAGCGCGACCAATCCGACGATCGCGAGCGGATAGCGCATGCCGCGCGCCACGATGATCACCGTCAACACGACGTAGCACGCGATCTCGAACGGGACGGTCCACAGCGAACCGTTCACGAAACGGGTATTCAGATCGAGGAATACGCCCGGAAGCAGGAAGTGGATCCGACCGACGACGTTGAGGAAGTAGGTGAAGAACTCCCAATGCGTGAAGTATTGGAAGAGCGACAGGGTCGTGAACAGGGGCCCGAGAACAGCGCCGAGAACACGACGTCGACGAAGAGAGCCGGAACGATGCGGAACGCGCGATTGGTGATGAAGCTTCCGACCGCAAGTCGAGTGGCGCTTCCAGTGACGAGAAACCCGCTCAGGGCGAAGAAACTCGGGAGTACGAAGAAGTAGAACCAGAAAACCGACCCGTGTGCAGCATCGTCGTTCCCGAGCACTAGCGTAACGCTGTGCCACAGGACGACGGACGTCGCGAGAAAAGGTCGTAGGACATCGAATCCGTAACCGATCCCTTCGTTTCTATCTAGGATTGAGCCGATCGAGCGCATGATCACCTATTGACGTCTGCGCGACTACTATCACCCCTGTCTCCGCTGTAAAGCACGTTCGATCCGCATGCGGCGACGTCCTCACCGCCGCGTGGGTGGCAAGCTCGTCCGTGTCCGAGGCTCGTCTCACGCCCTCTCGGCGGCGCTCAGCTCCTCGACCGACCGGACATAGGCGTCGGCGTCGAACTTCCGCAGGGTGTTGTCGCCGAGATAGCGCACCGTGCCGAAGACGGGGCGGCGGAACCAGGGGCGGTCGTGGAGGCCGAAGAGCCAGGCGACGTTGGTGAAGGAGTTCGCGTCGCGCCCATCCACGAAATAGCGGTTGTTGATCGCGAGCGCGGTCGCGAAGGCCTCCTCGGGGGAGGGGGTCCACTCGATGATCTTCTTGCCCCAGTACATGCGCAGCCGGTTGTGCATGTAGCCGGTGTCGCGCATCTCCTGCATCGCGGCGTTCCAGTAGCGGTCGTGCGTCTCGCCCGCTTCGAGCTGGTCTCGCGTGTAGGCGTAGGGCCGCGCGTCGCCGCGCTTCTCGTCGAGCGTCTTCTTCGCCCAATCGGGGATCGACTCGTAGCTGTCGTAGCGGGGCTCGAACCAGCAATGGTTCTGCGAGAGCTCGCGCCGCACCACCAACTCCTCGAGGTAGGAGGCGCGGTCGTCCTGGCCCGCCGACTTGGCGGCCCGCGCCGCGAGCGCGATCTCGACCGGCGAGATCTGGCCGAAGTGCAGGTAGGGGCTCATGTGAGAGACGGTCGCGCGGTGCGGCTCGGAGCGGTTCTCCGCGTAGCCGTCGAACCCTGACCCAAGAAAGCGTTTGAGCCGGCTGCGCGCGTTGGCGAGCCCGCCCTGGAGGCGGCGGACCGGACCGACCGACTGGTCGACCTTCTGTTCTCTCGCGGTTCTCAGCGGGTCCGACAGGTCCACATCCGACGTCGTCCCGAGGTCGCCCGCCCGCACCTTCACCTTGGGCTGGGGATGGTCGACGAGGTAGTCCTCGACGAGCCGCATGATCTTCGGCCGGATCGTGCGGGCGGCGAATTCGTGCTTCGTCGAGACCGTCTCGACCGGCACGACCGCGTCCGTCTCGACCTCGACCATGCGGCAGCCGACCCGGTCGCGCACGCTCGCCTGCCAGGTCCGCTGCGGGCGCAGGTAGCCGCGGTCGCACACGAGGACGGCCGCGTGTTCGGCGAATTCGAGCGTGACGTCGGGCGGGGCGCCGTAGCGGATCACGAAGCCGATCCCGCGCGAGGCCAGGGTCGCCCCGACCTCCGCCAAGCCTTGCAGCAGGAAGGCGTAATGGCGGGCGTTGGCGTCCGGGTAGTTCGGGCCGCGCCCGCCCGTGAGGCCGAACGACACGAGCACCGGCAGCGCCAGCGCGTTCGCGGTCTCGATCGCGTAGTCGAGCGCCGGGTTGCCCTCGGCGCGCATCGCCTGCTGCATCCAGTAGTGGACATAGCGCCCGCCCTCGCGGGGCGGCTCGTCGCGCAGCATCTTGATCCGTGTGGCCTCGATCATGCTTCGTCGTTCCTGCCCGATGAGCGAGAGCTAACGCACGGCGCGCGATCCCGCCGCAGGCCCGCCGGTCACGATCTCGGAACCCGCTCTGGCCAGCCTCCGGCGTTGCGCCTACCTTGGCGAGGCCGCCAACGGACCGCCTTGACCCATTTCGCTTTCGTCGCTCCCCCGTTTCTCGGTCACGTGAACCCGATGATGGCGCTCGCGCGCGAACTCGTGCGCCGCGGCCACCGGGCGACATTCCTGCACATGGCGGATGCCGCGCCGCTCGTCGGGGGCGAGGGCGCGGGCCAGGAGATCTCGTTCCGGCCAGTGGGGCAGGGTACCCATCCGCCCGGCACCCTCGCCGGCATCAAGCACCGCATGGCGACGATCCGCGCCTTCTGGGGGCTCACCGGGATCATCCGGGACGTCGCGT
This sequence comes from Hyphomicrobiales bacterium, assembly GCA_903644085.1. GTDB lineage: Bacteria > Pseudomonadota > Alphaproteobacteria > Rhizobiales > Beijerinckiaceae > Enterovirga. The sequence continues at coordinate 4,278 of CAHJXE010000081.1, read as the reverse complement.
CCACGACCGACATGCTCTGCCGCGACCTTCCGGGCGCGCTCCGGGAGATTGGCGCCGACGCGGTCGTGGCCGACCAGAGCGAGGCCGCGGGCGGGCTGGTGGCCGCCCATCTCGGGTTGCCGGTCGTGTCGGTCGCGAACGCGCTGCCGCTGAACCGCGAGCCCGGCGTGCCGCCTCCCTTCACGCCCTGGCGCTACGATCCCTCGCATTGGGGCACCGAGCGCAACCTCGGCGGCTACCGGGTCAGCGACCTCCTCATGCGCGCGCCCTCCCGCGTCATCTCGGGCTACGCGACCGCGTGGGGGATCGGGGAGCGCCGCACCATCGAGGATTGCGCCTCGCGGCTGGCGCAGGTGAGCCAGACGGTCCCAAGCTTCGACTTGCCGCGCATCGCCCTGCCGGACGTGTTCCACCACGTCGGGCCGTTGCGCGACCCCGAGGGAGGAGACCCGAGCTTCCGTCTGCCGGAGCCGGACGGGCGGCCGCTCGTCTACGCCTCGCTCGGCACGCTCCAGGGCGGGCGAGTCTCCATCTTCCGCCGCATCGCCGAGGCGGCGTGCCGGCTCGAGTGTCGGCTCGTCGTCGCGCATGGCGGCGCGCTGAGCACCGCGCAGGTCGCGACGCTGCCGGGCCGGCCCGCCGTGCACGACTTCGTGCCGCAGGACGTGGTGCTGCGAGAGGCGTCGCTCGCGGTTCTGAACGGCGGGCTCAACACGGTGATGGACGCGCTCACGTATGGCGTCCCGATCGTGGCCGTGCCGATCGCCTTCGAGCAGGGCGCGATCGCGGCGCGGCTGGAGCGGGCCGGGGCCGGGCGTGCTGTCTCGCGCCGGTTCCTGACCGCCGGCCGGATGGAGCGCACGATGCGCGAGGTCCTGGCGACCTCGTCCTATCGCGCGAGGTCGCGCGAGTTGGGCCGCGAGGTCGCGCGAGGTCACGGGGTCGACCTCGCGGCCGACATCGTGGAGAGGGTGGCCCGCACGGGCCGGCCGGTGACGCGGGAGATGATGGTGACGGGTCGGGATCGGGCGGAGCGCGCCGCGTGAGTATGTCTTCAGTGATCAGGCCGCGCGCCGCCGTGATCGGCGCGGGGTTCGGCGGCATCGCGCTCGCGATCCGGCTGCAGACGCGCGGCTTCGACGTCACCCTCCTGGAGCGCCGCGACAAGCCCGGCGGGCGCGCGTATGTGTATGAGGATCAAGGGTTTACGTTCGACGCGGGCCCGACCGTCATCACCGACCCCTCCGCGATCGAGGAGCTGTTCGAGGCCTCGGGCCGGCGCATGTCCGACTACGTCGAGCTGTTGCCGGTCTCCCCCTTCTACCGGCTCGAATGGGAGAGCGGCTTCGCGTTCGACTACGTCAACGACCAGGCCTCGCTCGACCGGCAGATTGCGGCGAAAAGCCCGGTCGACGTCGAGGGTTACGCGAAGTTTCTCGCGTACTCCAAGGAGGTGTTCGAGGAGGGCTACCTCAAGCTCGGCGCCGTGCCCTTCCTGTCCTTCCGCGACATGGTCCGGGCCGGCCCGGCGCTCGCGAAGCTGGAGGCCTGGAAGAGCGTCTACGGGATCGTGGCGCGCTTCATTCAGGACGACGAGCTGCGCCAAGCGTTCTCCTTCCACTCCCTGCTGGTCGGCGGCAACCCCTTCGCGACCTCCTCGATCTACGCGCTCATCCACGCGCTGGAGCGGCGCTGGGGCGTGTGGTTCCCGAAGGGCGGCACGGGCGCGCTGGTCGACGGCATGCTGCGGCTCTTCGCGGATCTCGGCGGCACGCTCCGGCTGAACGCGGATGTCGAGCGCATCGAGGTCGAGGGCGAGCGCGCGACCGCGATCCGCTGCCGCGACGGCTGGACCGGGCGCTTCGACGCGGTCGCGTCGAACGCCGACGTGGTCCACACCTACGAGAAGCTCCTCGGCCAGACCGATCGCGGTGTCCGCAAGGCCAAGTCGCTGAAGCGCAAGCGCTTCTCCATGTCGCTCTTTGTCGTGTATTTCGGCCTGAAGCGGCATCGGCCCGAGATCCAGCACCACACCGTGCTGTTCGGCCCGCGCTATCGCGGGCTCATCGACGAGATCTTCAACGCCGAGACGCTGGCGGACGATTTCTCGCTCTACCTGCACTCGCCCTGCGCGACCGACCCGTCGCTTGCCCCGCCGGGCGCCGGGTCCTTCTACGTGCTGGCGCCCGTCCCCCATCTCGGTCGCGCCGAGATCGACTGGGAGAGCGAGGGGCCGAAATACCGCGACCGCATCCTCGACTACGTGGAGAAGCGCTGCATCCCGGGCCTGCGCGAGGACCTCGTGACTGTCAGCCACTTCACGCCGCACGATTTCCGCGACGAGTTGAACGCGCATCTCGGCTCCGCCTTCTCGCTGGAGCCGATCCTGCGGCAAAGCGCCTGGTTCCGGCCGCACAACCGCGACGACGCCATCGCGAACCTCTACATCGTGGGCGCAGGCACCCATCCGGGTGCCGGCGTGCCGGGGGTGATCGGCTCCGCCAAGGCGACGGCCGGCCTCATGCTGGCGGATGCGGGTCTGGCGTGAGCGACGCGCTCGCGCGACACGACGCGCTCGCGCGGCACGGCACCGAGTCGATCGCCAAGGGATCGAAGAGCTTCGCGGCCGCGGCGCGGCTGTTCGAGCCTGAGATCCGCCGCAGCGCCGTCCTGCTCTACGCGTGGTGCCGCCACTGCGACGACGTCGTGGACGGGCAGGTCTCCGGCTACCGCCAGGGTACGGCCTCACCGCACGACGCAGCCGAGCGGCTCCTCCTGTTGGAGCGTATGACGCGCGACGCGCTCTCGGGCGGCCCGATCGCGCATCCGGCTTTCGCGGGTCTGCGGGACGTCGTGACGCGCCACGCGATGCCCGAGAGATTGCCGCTCCAGCATCTCGACGGCTACCGCATGGACGTCGAGGGCCGGCGCTACGTCACGCTCGATGACACGCTCGACTATTCCTACCATGTGGCCGGGGTCGTCGGCGTGATGATGGCGCGCATCATGGGGGTGCGCGACGAGGCGGTGCTCGACCGCGCGTCCGATCTCGGGCTCGCGTTTCAGCTGACGAACATCGCGCGCGACATCGTGGAGGACGCGCAGGCCGGCCGCGTCTACCTGCCGGACGCGTGGCTCGCCGAGGCCGCCATCCCTTCGGACCAGATCGCCCGGCCGGAGCATCGCGTCCAGCTCGCCGGGGTCGCGGCCCGTCTCATCGAGGCGGCCGACGCCTATTACGACTCGGCCGCTATCGGGATCGCGGCCTTGCCGCGCCGCTCGGCTTGGGCCATCGCGACCGCGCGCGACGTGTACCGGCAGATCGGCATCGAGGTCCGGGCCCGCGGCCCCTCCGCCTGGGATAGCCGTGTCTCGACATCGACTGCGCAGAAGCTGCGCTTCGTCGCGCAGGGGGCGGTCGGGGCATTGAGGCGTCGGAACGTCCCGATCTCGGGGCGATCCGGGCTGTACGATCGCCCGACCTGACCTCAGCTCGCCGACCGCTCCGAGGGCAGTCTCCACCACGGCACGTTCGGCTTGTCGTGGTGTTCGTGGTGGTAGCCGAAGTGAAAGCAGGTCAGCAGCGAGCCGATCCATGAGAAGTCGTTGCTGCGCGCGTTGTGGTCGTCGCCGAACGCGTCGTCCTCATGGCGATGGGGAAGGTACGTGCCGAAGTAGAACAACTGGAATGACGACAGGATGGCCGGCACCCCCCAGAGCAGAAGCGCATTCACGGGCGAGACCCTGAAGACGAGCAGGTAGGTGGCGAGCAGCATCGCGAGGACCGCGAACTCCCTCCATCCGAAGTAACGCCTGAAGAACGCGACGTACCAGGGCCAGAACCGCGTCGGCTCGTCCGCGTGGAAATCGGGATCTTCCGCCGTGCCTGAATGGCGGTGGTGCGCGAAGTGCTTCGAGATCAGACGGTCGTACGAGAAGCCTGCGTAGAGCGCGAGGCAGAGCCGGCCGACGTTGCGGTTCACCCGCGATTGGAACGGCGCCAGGGAACCGTGCATGCAGTCGTGCGCCACGATGAAGAGGCCGACGTTCAGCCAGCATTGGAGCGCGACGAGCAGCGGTGCGACCAAGATCCCGATCGGCGTCCAGCGATGGAAGAACACGCTGTAGACGTGGCAGACGATCCAAGCCGTCACGATGGCGGCGGCGAGCGTCAGGCCGATCGCAGCCTGACGCGTCGTGTCGCTCCGGGACGTGCTCGCGATGGCGGCGCTCATTCAGCTGACGTTTCTGTTCGGCCCAACTTACCGCTCTCGCGGC
>CAHJXE010000080.1 GCA_903644085.1 Hyphomicrobiales bacterium | reverse complement strand
GCCAAGATGTCGGCCAGGTCTGTCCCGGCCTTGACCAATTCCGCCGGCAACCGAAGCATCTCCCGGTAACGTTCGTTACAAACGATCACGCGCATGTCCGGGTCCAGCATCAACAGGCCCTCGGCCATGTTGTTGAGCGCGGCGTCGAAACGATCGTTCTGCTCGACGACGCGCGCGTCGGCGTTCGCCTGCTCGGTCACGTCGTCGTAGACGGTCACCCAGCCCCGGCCACCCGCCAGGGGGGTGGAATGAACGTCGAGGACGCGACCGCTCGGGAGCGGCTGGCGGAAATGTGAGGCTTCGCCCAGAGTGAGCCGGGTCCGGCGATGTTCGAGGACCTCGACCACGCTCATGCCTGGAAAATTCCCGCACGCGACCGCCTGCTCGATCACCTCCTGCATCAGCATTCCCGGCCGCACGCCATCCGGCGGCAACTGATAGAATTCCCTGAATTTCGGGTTGACCAGCACGACGCGCTCGTCTGCGTCGATCATGAGCAGCCCGTGAGACATGTGGGCGAGCGCAGCATCGAACAGGACGTTCTGCTCCTTCACGTGCCGCTCAACGCACAGGCGTTCCGTCACGTCCTCGTAGGTGGCGATCCAGCCGTCCTGCGGGGCCGGTCTACAGATGATCTCGACGATGCGACCGTCGGCGAGTTGCTGGTGACATGTGCTCGGCCGTTCGCCCCTCACCATCGCCATCCGCTCGGCGTAGATCTCGTCGGCCGTCCGCCCGGGGAGGTGACGGCCGAGTCCGACGCCGAGTTCGACGATGTCGCGGTGCGAGATCCCCTCGTAGAGCTGCCCCGGCGAGAGCCCGTACAGCTCCTCGTAGCGCCTGTTCCAGACAGCCAGCCGCCCTTGCGCGTCGAATAGACAGAGCCCGGCGGGCATACTCTCCAGGGCGGCGTCGAACCGGCGGCTCTGCTCGGCGAGCTGTTGTTCGAAGGCTTTTCGGGCGGACACGTCCTCGTAGGTCATCACCCATCCGCCGCCGGGGACAGGGCGAAACTGAGCTTCGATGATCCGACCGTCGGCAAGATGCTGGATCGACGTTGCGGGGCCACCACTCGCGAGACGGCGCGCCCGCGCCTCCAGGACCGTCTCGACATTCTCACCCGGGAAATTGCCGGCCGCGACGCCGTGGCCGACCAGTTCGGGCATCGTCAGGTCGGGATGGATGATCGAAGGGTGAAGCCCGAACAGATCGAGGAAGCGCTCGTTGCAGAGGACGACCCTCTCTGTCCCATCCGTCATCACGAGGCCATTCGGCAGGTTCGCGAGAGCGGCATCCAGCCGCCGCGTCTGCTCGAGGAGCGCAGCCCGCGCGTCCTGCTCCGCCGTTACGTCGGTCGCGATGCCGCGATAACCCAGAAACGTGCCGTCCTCGCCGAAGATCGGATCGCCGCTGATGCGCAGCCACAGGCGCCGGCCGTCCGGGTGGTCGACGGGATATTTGAAGTCCCGGAACGGGCGCCGTCGCGCCAGGTCGTCGTCGTGCGCCTGCCAGAACGCCCTGTCATGCGCGTTGGCCGCGATGTCGCGCCTGCGCCGACCGATGCAGGCAAGTGCAGGCCGGCCCGTCATGGCCTCGAAATGCTCTGAAAGCGCCGTACAGCGGAGGTCGGCATCCATCTGCCAGAACCAATCCGACGCCATGTAGGCGTAATCTTCGAACGAGTTCGGCAGCATCTCGGACCTCGACGCCCTCGACCTTCTCCCAATGATCTGAAGATTCAGTATCTGACCCGGTGGCGCCTCGAAGCGACGTGGCCGACCGATCTCTTCATCGTCGCCTGACCGGAAGCATCGGGACGAGGCTTGTCGCAAGGCTTGCCACGGACCTGGAGGCCACCGGCATCCGGGTCAGACCGAGTGCTCGTCCACGATCGTCAGAAAGTCTTTCGCCCGTTCTGCCCAGCCGAACTGGCCGGCTGGCGGGGCCGCGTTCCGCCGTCCCGACGGGGTGCTCGCGAGCCGGTCGAGCGCGGCGACGACCTCGGCGGCCGTGCTCGCGATATGGAGATGGGCCGCGAGATCCCGGGCCGCCGGAATATCGGTCGTGACGAGCTCCAGGCCGGCGCGAAGACAATGATAGTAGCGCAAGGGATCGAGGTAGCGGGTGAGCCGCGATCCGACCAGATAGGGCGCGAAGGTCACCGAGTAGGGCGCCAGGACCGTCGTGAGGTCGACCGCCCGGTAGGCGCCGTGATGGCGGACGTTGGGACGCCTCGCCGTCAGTCCGTCGAGCGCCGCCCGGGTCGCCGGGTCCTCGCCGTTCACCCGGCCGTGGATCTCGAAGAGACGGGTCGGCGAGGCCGCCGCGACCGCGTCGAGAAGGCCGAGATCGATCCGGGCGTCGAGGCTCGCCAGGACCAGGACGCGACCGGGATCGGCCATCCCGCGGCTGCCCGGCTCGACCTCGGAGGCGTTGCCGAGGTGATGCGAGCGCGGGAACAGCTCCGCGAGAGTCGGGGCGGCGTGCACGGTCAGGTCGGAGGATGCGACGAGAAGGCGCTGGGCGAGATCGGCCTTGGCGTAGCCGAGTCCGACCTTGCCGTAGCGAAGGTCGTCGTGGAGGTCCAAGCACCGTGCCCCGCCGAACAGGAAACCCAGGCCCAGAGACACGAGCGGAAACGCGAGGTTCGTCGAGTTGAGCACGAGAGGCCGTGCCCGCCGCAGCCGCGTGGCGAGCGCCCAGAGCCCGGGCCAGCCCGTCGCGACGGGATCGAGGGTCTCGCCGTCGGGCGAGATCCTGAACGTCTCGGGCCGGCGCTTCAGGAAGACGTAGTAGACCTCGCGCCCGAGCCTCGCCAACTCGCGCGCGAGCGGCAGGCGGAAGTCGGAATGCCAGGGGCGGACGGTCAGGACGACGATGACGGACGTCCGACGATCTTGGGTGCTCACGCTCGAGAGGTAGGATCCCGTCCGCGCCGACGCAATCGCGGAGCCCGGCTCCCGACGCCTCATCGGATCGGCCGTACGAGGCGTCACGACCTGGCGTCGCACCTCAGATCCAGGGCCGGCCGGAGAGCGGCGCCGCGACCCCGAGATGCGTGGCCAGCGTCGCGCCGATATCCGCGAGCGTCGGGCGGACTCCAAGGGCCCCTCCGGAGATGGAGGGTCCGAGGGCCAGGATCGGCACCTGCTCGCGCGTGTGGTCGGCGCCGCGCCAGGTCGGATCGTTGCCGTGGTCGGCTGTGACGACGCAGAGATCGCCGGGAGCGAGCGCGCCCACGATCTCGGGCATGCGGGTATCGAACTGCTCCAGCGCGGCCGCGTAGCCCGCGACGTCGCGACGGTGGCCGTACTCGGTGTCGAAATCCACGAGGTTGACGAAGATGAGTCCGCCCTCGGGGAGGCGCCGAAACGCGTCGAGCGCCGCGTCCAGGCAGGCATCGTTGCCGCCGGGCTTCACCTCGGTGCCGGTCGATCGGTGGGCGAAGATGTCCCCGATCTTGCCGACCGTCACGACGCTGCGTCCCGCCTCCGCGAGCCTGTCGAGCAGGGTGCCGGCGGGCGGCGGCATGGCGAAGTCGCGGCGATGCCCGGTGCGGACGAACCCTGTATCGACGGTCCCGACGAACGGGCGCGCGATCACCCGCCCGACGCGAAGCGGATCGCAGAGGCGGCGCGCGACCCGGCAGGTCTCGTAGAGTCGCTCCAGGCCGAACGCAGTCTCGTGCGCGGCGATCTGGAAGACGCTGTCGACCGAGGTGTAGCAGATCGGCCGGCCCGTCCGGAGATGCTCCGCCCCGAGTTCGTCGACGATCGCCGTGCCCGAAGCGTGCCGGTCGCCGAGTATGCCGGGCAGCCCGGCCTCGCGCACCAGGGCGGCCACGAGATCGGCCGGGAAGGCGGGCCGGGCGTCGGGAAAGTACCCGAAAGCCGTCTCGGCCGGGGCGCCCGTGATCTCCCAGTGGCCGGACGGCGTGTCCTTGCCGCGCGACGTCTCCCGGCCGACGCCCCATCGGCTTTGCGGGACGCCTGGCGGAGCGAGTCCGGGCGGCATGACTCCCGTCGAGGCCCGGCAGCACAGGCCAAGCCCCAGGCTCGCGAGATGCGGCAGCGCGAGCGGTCCCGATCGAAGTCCCGCCCGGTCGGCTCGACCCTGCGCGCAGGCGGCCGCGACGTGACCGAGCGTGTCCGCGCCCTCGTCGCCGTAGGCGGCGGCGTCCGGCGCGCCCCCGATCCCGACTGAATCGAGCACGATCAGCAGGGCGCGGCTCATGCCCGCCATCTTGCTGCCGGGCGGATCACTCGCGGGTGACGCCCGGCACCGCGGCGGCGTCGAGCCCGAACGCGGCCGCGAAGAGCGCGCGCGCGTAAGCGGTCCTGGGACCCGCGAAGAGCTCGGCCGCCGGACCTTCCTCGACCACGCGGCCGTCCTGCATGACCACCACTTGGTTCGCGAGCGCGCGCACGACCTTCAGGTCGTGGCTGATGAACAGGTAGGCGAGGCCGCGCTCGCGCTGCAGCCGGCGCAGCAGGTCGACGATCTGCGATTGTACGGACTGGTCGAGCGCGGAGGTCGGCTCGTCCAGCACGACGAACCGCGGCTCCAGCGCCATCGCGCGCGCGATCGCGATGCGCTGGCGCTGGCCGCCCGAGAACTCGTGCGGGTAGCGGTCCATGGTGGCGGGGTCGAGCCCCACGTCGTGGAGCGCGCGCGCCACGACGTCCCGGCGCGCGGCGCGCGACAGGGAGCGGTCCTGCACGCGCAGGCCTTCTTCGACGATCTCCGCGACCGAGAGGCGCGGCGAGAGCGAACCGTAGGGGTCCTGGAAGACGACCTGCATGTCGCGCCGCATCGGGCGAAGCGCCCGGGCCGAGAGGCCGTCGATGCGCCGGCCGAGCATCGTCACGGGACCCTCCGAGCGCGTCAGCCGCAGGAGCGCGAGGCCGAGCGTCGTCTTGCCGGATCCCGACTCGCCCACGACCCCCACCGTCTCGCCCTCGCGCACGCGCACCGAAACCCCGTCGACCGCCTTCACGTGCCCGACCGTGCGCCGCATCATCCCGCGCTTCAGGGGGAACCACGTCTTCAGCGGCCCGGCCTCGACGAGGAACGCGGCTTCCTGCGCGACCGGGTTCGGGCTACCCCGCGGGGCTGCCGCGAGGAGCGCGCGCGTGTAGGCGTGCCGCGGGTTCTCGAACACCGCCGCGACGGACCCTTCCTCCACGATGCGGCCGGCCGTCATGACGCAGACGCGGTCGGCGATCTTGCGCACGATGCCGAGATCGTGCGTGATGAACAGCATCGCCATGCCGAGCCGGCCCTTCAGGTCGGCGAGCAGCGCCAGGATCTGCGCCTGCACCGTCACGTCGAGCGCGGTCGTGGGCTCGTCCGCGACGAGCAGCGCGGGCTCGCAGGCGAGCGCCATCGCGATCATCACGCGCTGGCGCTGCCCGCCCGAGAGCTGGTGCGGGTAGGCGGAGAGGCGGCTCGCCGCGTCGCGGATGCCCACGAGGTCGAGAAGTTCGAGCACGCGCGCGCGCCGCGCCCGGCCCGACAGGCCGCGGTGCAGCCTCAGGATCTCGCCGACCTGCCGCTCGATCGTGTGCAGCGGGTTCAGCGAGGTCATCGGCTCCTGGAACACCATCGTGATGTCGGCGCCGCGCACCCGCCTGATCTCCGTCTCCGCGAGGGCGAGAAGATCGCGCCCCTTGAACAGGATCTGCCCGGAGGGATGGTGCGCTGCGGGATAGCTCAGGAGCTTGAGGATCGAGAGCGCCGTGACGGACTTGCCCGATCCCGATTCGCCGACCAGCGCCAGGGTCTCGCCCGGCGCGATGTCGAACGACACATGGTCGACCGCAGGCGCGCTCGCGCCGAACACGACCGAGAGATCCTGGACCGAGAGGAGCGGAGCGGCGGTCATCGTGGGCAGACGCTGCGGCGGAGAGATCGTTCCGCCGCGGCCGCAGCAAGCACCGCCCGCCCCGGCGCAGATGGTCGCGAACCGGATCTGATCATCACGCGCACGCTCGCATGGTCGCGAGCCGGCTGTCTACGGACGGCGTCGGCTTCGTGGGCCGCGATGCGTCATGCGCCGGGAACACGACATCGCGAACAATCCGTTAAACCATGCGCGAGACGCAGGGCTATGGTGCAGTGCACACGGATTGTCAGCCTTCCACTTAAGTCTATATTGCACTGCAACAAAGGAAACGCCCGAGACATCGTTTCGGAGATTGTCATGCCCGCAGCCGCAGCCCAGCTTCATTCCTTCATCGCGCCCCAGGACAGCGTCGCGCCGACGGCCCGCAAGGGTTTTCTCGCCCGCTTCATGGCCGGCCTCTACGAGGCCCGCTCGCGCCAGGCCGAGCGCGAGATCGCCCACCTGATCGAACTGAAGGGCGGTCGCCTGACCGACGACATCGAGCGTCAGATCGAGCGTCGTTTCATCTGACCAGGGGCTCGCCCCACAGGCAGGCCTCGATCCGGTCGAGCCCGTCCGTCAGGGCCGCCGGCCCGGGCTGGAGGATGATCGGCGACTTCACCTCGTAGAGCCGCCCGTCGCGCACCGCCGGGACGGCGTCGAAGCCCTGCCGCGCCGCGACTTTCTCCGGCCGGAAGCGCTTGCCGCACCACGAGCCCAGGATGACCTCGGGCGCGGCCGCAACCACGGCCTGCGCGCTGACGATGCGGTCCTTGGCGGCAGGTTCGCGGGCGAGGGCCGCGAAGACGTCGTGGCCACCCGCCGCCTCGACGATCTCCGACACCCAGCCGATCCCGGAGATCATCGGCTCGTCCCACTCCTCGATGTAGACGCGCGGCCTCGACGTCCGGTTCGCGTGGCGTGCGCGCGCGGCGTCGAGCCGGCGCTCCAGGCTGTCCGCTAGGGCGCTCGCCCGGTCGGGGGAGCCCACCATCGCGCCCAGCATCCGGACCATCGCGAGGATCCCCGAGACGTCGCGCTGGTTGAAGGCGTGAACCGCGACCCCGGCGCGCACGAGGTCGCGCACGATCTCGCTCTGGAGGTCGGAGAAGGTGAGGACGAGGTCGGGCGCGAGGTCCAGAATCTTCGGCAGGTCGGCGGAGATGAAGGCGGAGACCCGCGGCTTCTCCCGCCGCACCCGCGCCGGGCGCACCGCGTAGCCCGACACGCCCACGATCCGGTCCTCTTCGCCCAGCAGATAGAGCGTCTCGACCGTCTCCTCGGTGAGGCACACGATCCGCCGTGGCGGGAAGCGCCTCATCCCGCCCGCCGGTTCACGAGTAGGCGGCCTTGAGGTCGAGCGTCGAGCGCTGGCCGATCGCGTCGTAATGCTGCGCCAGCCATCCCTGCGCGGCCGCCCGGCCGAGATCGCGCAGCCTGAGCAGGAAACCGAACTCGGCCGTCAGCCGGGAGGAGGCGGACAGGCCCTCCAGGCTCCCGTCACCCCCGATGCGGTGCATCAGGACGCGCTTGTAATCCTGGTCAGAGAGCTTGCCCTCGTCGATCAGCCGGGCGACGAACTCGATGACGCGCAGCTCGCGCAGGAGACCGGCGTTGAAGTTGATCTCGGTCAGCCGGTCCTGGATCGCGAAAGTCCCGGTCGGGGTCTCGCGCCGCTCGATCGGGTTGATCTGCACGAGCAGCACGTCGTCGCAATGGGCGTGGTAGAAGAGCGGGAAGATCGCCGGGTTGCCCGAGTAGCCGCCATCCCAGAAGGGCTCGCCGCCGATCTCGACCGCCCGGAAGACGCTGGGCAGGCAGGCGGACGCCATCACGTGGTCGGCCGCGAGTTCGCCCGTCTCGAACAGACGGATCTTGCCCGTCCAGACGGAGGTCGCGGCGACGAACAGGTTGATGTCGGCGCTCCGCACGCGCTCGAAGTCCACGACCGAGTTCAGCGTCGAGCGCAGCGGGTTGAGGTCGAGCGGGTTCGCCTGCGAGGGGCTGAAGCTCTGCTGCCAGGTGCGGGTCCAGGCGTCGAAGGGCGATGCGGCCTGCGACCAGAAGCCGAGCAGCCCGTCCAGCATGTCGCGCTGGATGTCGAACAGCCCGCCATCCGGGCTGACCCGGCGCCAGAAGGATTCGAGCCTGGCGCGGGCGCCGTCCGGGCCGCCCTCCTGCCAACCGTCCACCATGACGACCGCGTTCATCGAGCCGGCGGACGCGCCCGTGATCGCCTCGATGGCGAGCCGCCCGTCCTCGATGATCGCGTCGAGGACGCCCCAGGTATAGGCACCGTGGGCGCCCCCACCCTGGAGCGCCAGCGAGACCGTCTTCTCGGCCCGCGGCCCGGCGAGACCCGCGCGGCGTTGGGCGGCTGGCCGTCCGGTCACGCGGCCGTCCAGCCACCATCCATCGAGAGGTTCGCGCCCGTGATCTGCGCGGCGGCGTCCTGGCACAGGAAGACCGCCAGTGCCGCCACCTGCTCGGAGGTGACGAACTCCTTCGTGGGCTGCCCGGCCAGCATCACGTCCGCGATGACCTGCTCCTTCGTCATGTTGCGGATCCGCATCGTGTTCGGGATCTGCGCCTCCACGAGCGGTGTCCAGACGTAGCCCGGACTGATGCAGTTGACCGTGATCTTGTGGGTCGCGAGTTCGAGCGCGACGGTCTTCGTCAGGCCCGCGATCCCGTGTTTCGCCGCCACGTAGGCCGACTTGAACGGCGAGGCGACGAGCGAGTGCGCGGAGGCGGTCGAGATGATGCGGCCCCAGCCGCGCGTCCTCATGCCGGGGATCGCGGCCCGCATGGCGTGGAAGGCCGAGGACAGGTTGATCGCGATGATCTGGTCCCATTTCTCGATCGGCAACTCGTCCACCGGCGAGACGAACTGGACGCCCGCATTGTTCACCAGGATGTCGAGCGCCCCGAACGTGTCCTCGGCGAGCTTCACCATCGCGGCGATCTCGTCGGGCTTCGCCATGTCGGCCGCCGAGTAGATCGCCTTCACGCCGAACTCGCTCTCGATCCTCTGGCGCTCGGCCTCGATCGCGGATGCCTCGCCGAAGCCGTTGATCACGACGTTCGCACCCTCGGCCGCGAAGGCCCGCGCGTAGGCGAGCCCGATGCCGCTCGTCGAGCCCGTGACCAGTGCCGTCTTCGATGTGAGCGCCATGTCCTTCGTCTCCGCGCGATGGTCGCGCCCGCATAGTCCGAGGCGGACGCGATGTCACCGCCGACGGCTCAAGGGATGGGAGGCGGCCTGCATGCCGGCGTGACGGCCACCGGGTCGTCGGCCTCGCCCGGGCGCATCGCAAGCCGTGCAGGATCGGGCCCGTCCGGCTCGGCCGAGACCGGAGCGACGATCATCCGGACGTCATCGGCTCCGCGCATCGTCGAAGGCTTTCGCGATGGTCGTCCAGAGCGGGATCCGGTTCATGTTCTCGTCGAGCGGGAGCCCGCGTTCATACGTCCCGTCCTTGCGGGCCACACCCGGCCCGTTCGTGGACACGACGGTGCGCACAGTGAGGCCCCAGGTGATCAGGGCCTTCACCGCCGGCTCGTCGAAGGCCGTGTCGAGGTAGCGTGCGGCGTGATCGCAGACCTGCCTGTCGCGGCTTGGCACGTCTGTCGGCAGGCGCTTGTCGTCGACCGTCATCTCGGTCAGCAGGATCTCGACCCCGATATCGGCGGCGTCTGCCAGGAAGCGCCTGAACACCTTCGACTGAAAGTTGTTGCCGACCGTCAGATGGGATTGGACGCCGAGACCGTCGATCAACTTCTCACGCCGGAGCCGCTCCAGGATCGCCAGGGTGGCGCGGCGGCGTTCGTCCTCGTTCGGGGTCGCATATTCGAGCCCGTAATCATTGTAGACGAGCCGGGCGTCGGGATCGGCCGCGCGGGCGACCCGGTATGCCCGGACGAGGAAGTCCGGGCCGAACCTCCGCAGGTACACCGAGTCGCGTAGCCCATCGGGTCGCTTGTCGCGCGGCTCGACGGCCTCGTTCACCACGTCCCAGCTCGCGACACGCTTGCTGAACCGTTGAAGCAGGCCCCGTATCCGGCCGTCGAACACCTCGCCGCCATCCGGATCGTTCGCGATCGCGGCCGCCGCCCAGCCCGGCATGTTCTGATGCCAGATCGCGTTGTGACCCCGCAGAGCCAGCCCGTTCGCACGCGCGAAGGCGACGAGCTTCTCGGCCCGGGCGAAGGTGAAACGACCCCGGACTGCCTCCGTGACGGGCCACTTCATCTCGATCTCGGGAACGAGAATGCCGCATTCGCGGATGACAGCGGCACGATGGTCCTCGTTCTCGAGATGCTCGGACCACATCGAGCATCCGAACGCCATCCCGCGCCGGAGGGCGTGGGCGTGAAGCCCCGTCCCGTCAGCCGCGGCCACGGTCTGGCCACCGCCCGCCAGCACGGCTGTCGCAGAGCCGAGGCCGGCCAAAGCCGATCGTCGTGTCACATGAGGCATCAGCTCACCGGGCGGCCTGCAGGCGCGCGACCGGCATCGTCGACATGCGCGAGGCCGTCCGAGACAGCTTCGTCAAGGACGCCGAGATCAGGGCGAACCAGAACATGTAGCTTATGGCTGGGTCGACGAGCAACGTCTCGACGTAGCTGAGCACGCCGAAGAAGATCAGAAGCGCGATCCACACGAGGTGCTCCCCGGACCTCGACACCAGCGTGAGGTTCAGCGATCGAGCGGCGGCCAACACGGACGTCAGCACCCCGAGGGCCAGACCGGGGATCCCGAGTTGTATACGCAGATCGAGCCAAGTGTTGTGGGCGTGCGGAGCCGGCCAGCGGAGGACCGGCAGGATCATGCTGCTGAATATGGCACCCGACCAAGCCCCGTGCCCCCAACCGAGCACCGGCTTCATGTCGATCACGAGATCCGCGAAGGCCCATACGGAGGTGCGCCCCGTGAGCGTCGCGTCGCGACCCACGATATCGAGGCTGTCGGCGAGGACGTCTTTGAGAAGGTACAGACACGAGACGCCGACGAACAACACGAGGAGAGCCGCCAGCCGCTCGGCCGGGCGGCTTCTCGTGAACATTCCGATACAGACCACGACCAGAGAGGCCGCGATCGTCGCGAACACAGGCGTGATGGAATTCGTCGCGACGATCGCGACCGACGAGCCGACGATGAGGAGCCAGCGCAAGGGCCAGCCGACCGCCACCTGCTTCGGTGCGAAGAGACCGATCAGGATGCCGCAAGCCGAAACCGGCCCGAACGCGTTCTTCCCAGCATACCCGCCGCGCCAGGCGCCGCGCAGGTCCGTCGAGCGACTGAGACCCGGGCTGACGATCGTGACGGCCAACGATCCTACAAGACCGATGAGGATGGCAAAGATCAGCACACGTGTCAGCCGCTTCGTGTCCATGCTCTCAACGGCGTAGATCGCGTAAAGCGCGTAGATCAGCATGCGACCGGTCCGATTGAACGAATACCCGGGATCTTCGGCCCAGATGACGCTCGCGAACGCCCAAGCGATGAACAGCAGGATTGGCCAGTTCGTATAGAGCAGTCCCCTGATCCGAGGTGATCGAACGTAGAGGGCTACGATGATGGCCGCGAGTGCGCTGAAGACGACCGTGGTTAACCGGGAACTCTCCGG